>DASPWC010000024.1:0-9916 GCA_035622055.1 Xanthobacteraceae bacterium
CCCGTCAGCGACGTCATGGTGTTGATGACCGTAAACCCGCCGCCTGGGAAAGCGCCCCGCGGCCGTGCGCCCGGCATTCCTTCCCGCCAAGTGAGCGCGGGACGAATCAAGTCGGCGAGACGTTCGAGAATATCGACGCGCACCGCGCGCTCTCCGCAGACGCGGTAGCCGGTCGTGCGGTAGAGCGCTGGATCGATCTCGCGATCGATCGGAATCGAAGTCCGGCCGCTGCCGGCGAGATGCAGGAGATCGTCGAGTTTGCTCTGCGCTCCGTCATGCGTCAGCGCCCATAGCTGCGTCGCCAATGCGCGCGGCGCCGGCTTGAGCAGCGCAGGAATATAGATGTGATGCCCACCGAAACGTACGCCGTATTTGCGCAAGCTGGCGCGCGCCGGTTGTTCGAGCCCCTTCACTTCCTCCGCCACGCGTTGGCGATCAAGCACTCCGAGCGCCTCGACCAATTGGAACGCGACCCCCCGCGCCAATCCGGTTACGTCGGCTGCCGCCGCAAGCTCGGACAATGGACCAAGTAACTTCTCTACATGAGATTTGACCCAAGCATTGAGCCGCGCCTCCACCGCCTCGCGGGGCGCCCCGCTCAGATGTTCATCGGCAATAACGCGGATGCGCGGCGTTAGCGCCTCCTCGCCGGCCTGGAGTTTACCGACTGCCGCGCCGGTCCATCGCACCGTGCCGTCGGCGGCAAGCACGAATTGACCGTCGGGCGCCTCCGCCAAGCGCGCCGCGCGCGCGGCGATCTCCCCGACCAGCGCCTTTTGCGCCGCGTTCTGCAGTGCCTTTGCCTCCGAGCCACCCGAGGACGCATCCGGCACGAACACAAATCCGTCGAGGCGGCCGATCAGATGACCTTCCACAACTACATCGCCGGTCTTGTTGAAGTCGGGCTGGAGCGTGGCGTTTTCGCGCAGCCGCCGCATCAGCACGCTGGTGCGCCGATCGACGAAGCGCTCGGTGAGCCGCTCATGCAGCGCGTCGGACAATCTGTCCTCGACGCCGCGCGTTACGCCCTGCCAGTGCTCCGGATCGGCGAGCCAATCCGGACGGTTGGCCGCGAAAGTCCAGGTCCGGATGTGAGCGATACGTGTCGACAGCGTATCGATATCGCCGTCAGTGCGATCCGCCAGCGCCACCTGCTGCGCGAACCAGTCTGTTTTGATCGTGCCATCCCGCTGCAGAAAGCCGTAAAGCGTCACGACAAGCTCGGCGTGATTGGCCGGCGCGATCTTGCGGTAATCGGGCAGCTGACAGACGTCCCATAAGCGTTCGACGTCGGCGCGCTGGCGGGTGAATGCGCGCACATTATCGTCACGCGCCGCGTGATCGAGCACCAGGATGTCTTCGGCAACCGGCGCGCGCACCAGCGCGCTTTCGCTTGGCGCTGCCGCGAGCGTCGCCTGGAGGGCGCCGACCGAGCAAAAGTCGAGATCGGAATTGCGCCATTGCACGAATTTCACCGGCTCGAAGGTGTGCGATTCCAGAGCCTGGACCAGTTCAGTCTCGAAGGGCGGGCAGCGCCCGCTGGTGCCGAAGGTGCCGTCGCGGGTGGCGCGTCCGGCGCGTCCGGCGATCTGGGCGAGTTCGGAAGGGTTGAGTTTGCGGAACTGGTAACCGTCGAACTTGCGATCGGAAGCGAAAGCGATGTGATCGACGTCGAGATTCAATCCCATGCCGATAGCGTCGGTCGCTACCATGTAGTCGACCTGGCCGGACTGATAGAGCTCGACCTGCGCATTACGCGTGCGCGGCGACAGCGCGCCGAGCACCACAGCCGCTCCGCCGCGCTGGCGGCGGATCAGTTCGGCAATGGCATAAACCTCCTCGGCCGAGAAGGCGACAATGGCCGAGCGGCGCGGCAGTCGCGTGAGCTTTTTTTCGCCGGCAAAAGTGAGTTGCGACAATCGCGGCCGGCTGACGATGCTGGCGCCGGGCAATAGCCGTTCCACGATCGGCCGCATCGTCGCGGCGCCCAACACCAGAGTTTCCTCACGACCGCGCCGATGCAACAGGCGATCGGTGAAGACGTGACCGCGCTCGAAATCAGCTGCGAGCTGGATTTCATCGATCGCCAGAAAAGCAACGTCCAGGTCGCGCGGCATTGCCTCGACGGTGGCGACCCAAAACCGCGGGTTCGGCGGTTTGATTTTTTCTTCACCGGTGACGAGCGCCACCGCTTCGGCGCCCACGCGCTCGACCGCGCGATTGTAAACTTCGCGCGCCAGAAGCCGAAGCGGTAGCCCGATCAGGCCCGAGGAATGCGCAAGCATTCGCTCGATCGCTAGATGCGTCTTGCCGGTGTTGGTTGGGCCCAATACGGCCGTGACGCCGGCGCCACGGGCACGATGCTCGCGATCGGCGGTAGGCGAAAACGAAATCGGCATTCAAGTCCTGGCTGACGCGGTAAAGACGCAACGACGACAGTGCTGATGACAGTGCTTCTGTATCACAATGTGACGCTGCAAAGCCCTGTGCTTAACATGTGGAACGAGTCTGGAACGAAACGCGGCCGAATCGGCGACTCGACAACGTTCGAGTTCGTTCACCGCGATATATGGCGCAGCCTTGGGACTTTGCATACCAGATCGGGTGGAATTGCTTGTCATAAGGGCCCGCCGTGGCGTCGAAACCGTTAACGTGTCGTACGATCATGATTCTGCATTGAGTCAAGAGGCCGCAGCTTGTGGATAATGGGGAGTGGGGACGCACCCGAACCGGCTGCTTTGCCGAACCCGCATTTGTCATTGCGTTTTAGCGGACGAACGCTGCGATGGCGAGGGCTGAGCGACGGTGACGAATTCAGTAGCCTGCAAGAGGCCGGTTCCAAGCGGCGTCGGCATTGAGAACCGGAACGGCACCAGCACCCGCGTGCCCTCGATCGGCGCCAGCCATACTTCGGCATCGCGCAGCGTAACGAGGTACCTGATCGCGGGACGATCCGGCACGAAACCCGCAATCGGCGTGAAATAGACCGCACATACCACGGCCGGTCCTTCGTAGCCTCGGTCCGCCTTCACGTTATCCATGCGCTTGAACTCGCTGTGGAGATCGTAGCGCACGCGTCCGTCGAAAACGGCGACTTTTCTGTTGCAGGCCTCCGGCGATACCGGATCGCCGATTCCCGCGACACGATTGAGCATCGATGTCATCGGATCCATGACGCCACGGCGGTCGGCGTCGGTGATCGGAATGCGATCCGGCATCGGCGGCAACGGCGGTTCGGCGTCGTAATCGATCACATTGCCGCCGGTCAGCGAAATTCGGACATCGTCGAATTTATGATCGTAAGCAAGGGTCGCGCCGTAGCTCGTCGGCACTGGTTGACCGGCGTTGACCGTGCCATGCGCGGCCCCGGTGCCGCGGCCTCCGGTAAAGAACCGTATGATGCCTGTCGTCGTGCCGCTCGCCGCAGCCGTGTATTGGTCGTCCGACAGCTCAATGATCCAATTGCCGCGGCCGATCGGAATACCGGCAAGAGTAACAACATATTCGGCTTCGAGACGAGCTTGCGTTCTCGCCTGCGTTGCTGTTTGCGTTCCTCCTTGGACCTGCCTGCCGGTGTCCGCCGCCGTAGCGGCCGCGGCCGAAATGATGGGCAGAACGAAAACCAATACGAAAAACGCCGCGGCGGATGCGGCGGCGCCTACTCGGCCAAGCCTCGGCGGCGGCAACGTGAAAGAATGCAAGGGGTTCTCAATCACGAACCGGGGACCCGATTATTGTTTTGTCGGAGAATACGTCGTTTGTGTGGTTTCGCGCCCGGCAATTCCTGCGAAATGCACTGTCGGCGTGGTGCAATTCGCCGGTTGTCACAAGTCTGCCATACGTCTCGCCGGGGAACTGCGCTTGACGCTCAACGGAGCCGCCACTATAGGTCCACGCCAATCTCCCCATTTCGTCCGGCGATAGCGCTCTGGCCTGGGACTGACCAGACTTTCGGACTTAAGGATTTCTACCATGGCATGGCGATGCGAGCTGACCGGAAAGACGCGCCAGATCGGGCACCGGGTCAGCCACTCCAACCGCAAGACCAAGCGGCGATTTCTGCCTAATCTGCTCAACGTCACGCTGATTTCCGACGCGCTCGGACGTTCGGTCCGGCTGCGGATTTCAGCCAATGCGCTTAAGACGGTGGATCATCGCGGCGGCCTCGACGCCTTCCTTGTTGCGGCCAAAGACACCGAACTGTCGCCGCGTGCGCTCGAGCTCAAGCGCCAGGTTCTCAAGAAGCGCGAGGCGGGGTAGCGCGCCTTGCGGCTTTTTGCGCGCCGCCTTTACGCGTGCAGCTGTCGCTGCGGCGCCGGCCGCGTCCGCTCTGCAACCGGGTGTTCTTCGAAAAGTTCGGCGAGTTTTTCGGTCATCACGCCGCCGAGCTCTTCGGCGTCGACAATGGTAACCGCGCGCCGGTAATAGCGTGTCACGTCATGGCCGATGCCGATCGCGATCAATTCAACCGGCGAGCGCATTTCGATGTCCTCGATCACCCAACGCAGGTGGCGCTCGAGATAATTGCCGGCATTGACCGACAGCGTCGAATCGTCGACCGGCGCACCGTCGGAAATCATCATCAGGATTTTTCGCGTCTCCGAGCGCGCCAGGAGCCGCTTGTGCGCCCAATCCAACGCTTCGCCGTCGATGTTTTCCTTGAGCAAGCCCTCGCGCATCATGAGGCCGAGATTTTTGCGGGCGCGGCGCCATGGCGCGTCCGCCGCCTTGTAGATGATGTGACGCAAATCGTTGAGCCGACCGGGATTGGCTGGCTTGCCCGCGGCAAGCCAGGATTCGCGTGATTGCCCGCCCTTCCAGGCTCGCGTGGTAAAGCCGAGAATCTCCACTTTGACGCCGCAGCGCTCGAGCGTCCGCGCCAGAATATCGGCGCAGGTAGCGGCAACCGTTATCGGGCGGCCGCGCATCGAACCCGAATTGTCAAGCAGCAGCGTTACGACCGTATCCCGGAAATCGGTATCCTTTTCACGCTTGAACGACAGCGGATGCAGCGGGTCGACGATGACGCGAGGCAAACGCGCGGGATCGAGCAGGCCTTCATCGAGGTCGAATTCCCAGGCGCGATTTTGCTGCGCCAGCAATAAGCGCTGTAGCCGGTTGGCAAGCCGCGCCACAACGCCCTGCAGGTGGGAAAGCTGCTTGTCCAAATAGCCGCGCAGGCGGTCGAGCTCCTCCGGTTCGCACAGTTCCTCTGCGCCCACCGTCTCGTCGAACTTGGCGGTGAACGGCCGATAATCGGGGCCGCGCGGTTCGTTGCGAAGGTGACGCGACCGCCACGGTTCGGCTGCTGTTTCGGAGTCTCCCATTTCGGCATCGTCGGCCATCTCGGCGGCCGGCGCATCGACGGCTTCCGAGGCGCTGTCGGGCAATTCGTCGGCCGAGGCTTCGGCCTCGGCGCTCATTTTTTCGCTGTCGGCAGAATCGGATGCCTCGCCGTCCTGTCCCGTCTCGTCCTTTTGGGTTTGCTCCTCGCCCTCCTCGCCTTCCTCCTCGTCGGTGTCGCTCGAGCGATCCTCGCCCATATCGAGGCAATCGAGCAGTTCGTGAACCACGTCGCCGAACCGGCGCTGATCGTCGAGCACGCGTTCGAGGCGATCGAGATCGCGGCCGGCGCGCTCTTCGATCAGCGGCCGCCACAAATCGACAAGCTTGCGCGCGGTCGGCGGCGGCGACTCTCCGGTAAGCCGCTCGCGCACCATCATGGCGAGCGCATCTTCGATCGGCGCGTCGGCGCGATCGGTGATTTCGTCGAACTTGCCGCGATGAAAACGGTCGTCAAGCATCGCCGCTAGGTTCCTGGCGACGCCGCCCATGCGCCTCGCGCCGATCGCTTCGACGCGCGCCTGCTCGATCGCCTCGAAAACGGCGCGGGCCTGTTGGCCGCCCGGCGCCAGTTTGCGATGCACCGCCGGATCGTGGCAGGCGAGCCGCAGCGCAATCGCATCGGCATGGCCGCGGACGATCGCGGCCTCGCGCTCGTTGAGCCGGCGGGGCGGCTCCGGCAAGCGCGCCTTGCCGCCGACAAGACCGGGCCGTTCGGACGCAAAGCCAACCTCAAGATCGTTCTTGCCGGCGATCGCACGCAGGCAAACGCCGACCGCCTGTTTGAAAGGCTCGGTCGGGCCTTCCTTAAGGGCGCCTTTCGGCTTGATATTGGAAGTCATGGCTCTTTGCTCTCTCTCCCCGCCGGCGGGGAGGGGCGCTCACGACAGCGCCACGTTGACCGCGCTCTCCGGCAATTCCTGGCCGAAGCACCGCTGATAAAATTCGGCGACCAGCGGACGCTCCAATTCGTCGCACTTGTTGACGAAGGTAAGCCGGAACGCAAATCCGATATCGTTGAAGATTTCCGAATTCTCCGCCCAGGTGATCACCGTGCGCGGGCTCATGACCGTCGAAAGATCGCCGTTCATGAACGCATTGCGCGTCAGGTCGGCGACGCGCACCATCTTGGAGACGATATCGCGACCTTCAGACGTGCGGTAATGCCTCGCCTTAGCAAGGACTATATCGACCTCATTGTCGTGAGGCAGATAATTGAGCGTCGTCACGATCGACCAGCGGTCCATCTGGCCCTGGTTTATCTGCTGCGTGCCGTGATAGAGCCCCGACGTATCGCCGAGACCCACCGTATTCGCCGTTGCAAACAATCGAAACGCCGGGTGCGGCTTGATCACTTTGTTCTGATCGAGGAGCGTCAGGCGGCCGGACGATTCCAGCACCCGCTGGATCACGAACATGACGTCGGGACGGCCGGCGTCGTATTCGTCGAAACACAGCGCCACGTTGTTCTGCAGCGCCCATGGCAGAATACCGTCGCGGAATTCGGTGACCTGCATGCCTTCGCGGATGACGATCGCGTCCTTGCCGATTAAATCGACGCGGCTGATATGACTGTCGAGATTGACGCGCACGCAAGGCCAATTCAGCCGCGCCGCGACCTGCTCGATATGGGTCGATTTTCCGGTGCCGTGATAGCCAGTGACGATGACCCGGCGATTGCGGGCGAAGCCAGCGAGGATGGCAAGCGTGGTCTGCCGGTCGAAACGATAATCCGGATCGAGTTCCGGCACGTGTTCGTCGGGCTCGGAATAGGCGGGGACTTCTAAATCGGTATCGATCCCGAACACCTGTCGGACCGAAACTTTCATATCCGGCAATCCGGATTGTATATCTGCATCAGTTGCGAGGGCCATTTCTCCTCCGTGACCCGGCTCTCCTCCGTGACCCGGCTAGTCGGCGGAAAACGCTGGTGAATCCGAGGCGCGAATCTGGGATCGGTGGCCGGATATTGCGATACATCTAGCAGAAAGGCGCACGGCGGCGAAAGCCACCCAAAATCAACAGAAACCGGCTGACTTCAAGTAATTGTAGGCTTGGATAATCTCCCGCAAACGCGCTTCCGACCCCCGGTCACCGCCATTGGCGTCCGGGTGGTGCCGCTTAACTAAAGTCTTGAACTTCGACTTGATATCGGCGCGCTTGGCGTCTGCTTCAAGCCCGAGGACGTCGAGCGCGCGCCGCTGTGCGTTGAATATCTTGCGCCCCTCCGGCGCGCCCCGCGCATGACCGGTTCGCCGCGCGCCCCACTCCCCGAACAACGAGAACGGGTCATCGGCCTCCGGGGCGCCGCCGCGAAAGCCTTTCGCCGCGCTTCGCGCGCGTTTGCCGCCGATTGAGCCCATTTTCCATGTTGGGCGGTGGCCGGTCAGCGCCTCTTTTTGATATTTTGCGACCGCATCGTCGCTCATGCCTGCGAAAAAATTATAGGAATTATTATATTCGCGTACGTGTTCGAGACAGAACTGCCAGTATTCGGCGGCCCGCAACCGGCCTTTCGGCGCCCGATGGGTTGCCGAGGCATTGCAGCCCGGCCACTGGCAGCCGGGAAGATCCGCGCGGAGGCGGCGATCCTTGTCGGGCTTAACCCGAATCCGATCAAACAGCGGCGAGTTGTACTTCATCATGGGATTATGCGGAAGCCACGCTTTGCGGTTCAAGACTTGACAGAGAACAAATCGACGCGTCGCGTTGTCAATCCTAACGTCTTATTGCCGGCGCCCCGGGATGCGGGCCGGCTCGCAGGACAAATATAATGGGAATGCAGGATATCATCACGACAAAACTGCTTGCGGCTTTCGCGCCCAAGAGTCTGCATGTCGAAGATGAATCCCATTTACACGAAGGGCATGCCGGGCACCGGCCCGGCGGCGAGACGCACTTCCGTCTTTATATTGTGTCGAGCGCTTTCTGCGGGAAGAGCCGGCTCGAACGCCACCGCATGATCAATACGGCGCTGGCCAGCGAATTGAAGGGTCGAGTCCACGCGCTCGCGATTCATGCCGCTGCGCCGGGTGAAGGTTCCTAGCCAGCCTCCAATTCCGCCGCTTGCCGGACCTGCGTTTCTTCGCGCTCTGCGAGCAGCGCGACCAGATCGAGCGGCTTGGTGAACATCGCAAGCCCTCCCTCCGCGTCGCGCGGCCATTGCTCGCGCGGCCGATCCCAATAAAGCTCGACGCCGTTGTCGTCCGGATCGCGCAGATAGAGCGCTTCGCTGACGCCATGATCGGAGGCTCCCTCAAGCTCAATCGCCGCGGCGATCAAGCGCCGCAGGGCGTCGGCGAGCACCGCGCGCGTCGAATAAAGCACCGCAAGATGATAGAGCCCGGTCGTCCCCGGCGCCGGCGGCGGCCCGCCGCGGCTTTCCCAGATATTGAGGGCGATGTGATGATGATAGCCGCCCGCCGAAATGAACGCGACCTGCGATCCTCTGCGCTGCGTGAGTTGAAAGCCAAGCACGCCGCAATAGAACGCCAGAGCCCGATCGATATCGGCGACTTTCAGATGCACGTGGCCGATGCGCGCCCCGGGATCGATCGGTGTAAAGGTCATTTTATTAGCTGGCCTTCGCCGTGACCTTGCGCGCAAGCGGAGCCACCCGCAAGGCGGTGATGCGATTGCGCGTCTTGCGCAGAACCTGGAAGCGGAAGCCGTGAAAGGTGAAGCTCTGCCCAGGCTCGGGGATCGATCGCGCTTCGTGAATGACGATGCCGGCGATCGTGGTCGCCTCGTCGTCCGGAATGTTCCAGTCCATTGCCCTGTTGAGATCGCGGATCGGTACCCCGCCGTCGACATTGACGGAGCCGTCCGGAAGCGGACGCACGCCGGACACGGCGACGTCATGCTCATCCGAGATATCGCCGACGATTTCCTCGACGATATCTTCGAGAGTGACTAGGCCCTCGAGCTCGCCGTATTCGTCGACAACGAGCGCAAACGGCGTTTTGCGATGCCGGAATGCTTTTAGCTGCTCGGCGACCGGGGTGGTGTCGGGCACGAACCAAGGCGGCTTCGCCAATTCCGCAATATCGATTTTGTCGATATCGCCATGCGTGGCGTGCAGCGCACGCCAGACCTCCTTGGCATTGAGCACGCCGACCACGTTATCGGGAGAATTACGCCACAACGGAAAGCGCGTGACACCCCCGGCCACGACCGCGTCGACCAGTTCGCGGGTCGGCTCGTCGGCGTTGAGCATCACCATTTTGGTGCGATGGACCATAACGTCCGAGACGGTAAGCTCGCGCAGGTCGAGCAGGCCGCCCATCATGTCACGGTCGAGTTTTTCCACCACGCCGGCGCGATGCATCAGGTCAACCGCGCCACGCAGCTCCTCGTCCGGCGACAGGATCGATTGGATCTTGCCGACCGGCATGCCGAGGCCACGCAAAATCCATCGCACCAGCCACTCGACGCCGCGTAGAAGCGGCGCAAAGAGCCGCACGGTTCGCTCGATCGGCTGCGCTACCGCGAGCGCGATGCGATCCGGCATATTAAACGCTGCGGTCTTCGGCAAAACCTCGGCAAGGATGAAGATCACGAGCGTCATCGCTAT
>DASPWC010000025.1:0-3577 GCA_035622055.1 Xanthobacteraceae bacterium
GCCGAAATACGGGGACCTTGACGCAATGCCCCGCCTCGACCATTGTGCGCGCCATGAACGGTCCGAATATCTGCGGCATCCGCCGGGAGATTATTCGCTAGCGTCAAACGCTGGCTGCGGCCGTCTTTTTCTCATCGTCGAGACCCAGACACGCCCGGCCAGCAGGCCGAGGACATTTGGCATGGCGTGCTTTGCCGTTGCGCTCAGCCGCGCAGGATTTGAAACGCGCAGGGTTGTGGTGGGATGATGGAGCTTAAGCTCTACGATACGCTCAGTCGCGAGAAGCGCGTATTTGCGCCGCTCGATCCCGCCAATGTGCGCATGTATGTGTGCGGGCCGACGGTCTACGACTTCGCCCATATCGGCAATGCGCGACCGGTGATCGTTTTTGACGTCTTATTCCGGCTGTTGCGGCACATCTACGGCACGGACCATGTCACTTATATCCGCAACATCACCGACGTCGACGACAAGATCAACGCCCGCGCCGCGGAAGAATATCCAGCGCTGCCGCTGAACGAGGCGATCCGTAAAGTCACGGAGACGACCGACCGGCAGTTTCATGAAGATGTCGCCGCGCTCGGTTGCCTGCCGCCGACGGTCGAGCCACGCGCCACCGAGCACATCGCCCAGATGCGTACAATGATCGAGTGGCTGGTGAAATCCGGCATTGCCTATGTCGAGCAGGAGCATGTCTTGTTCAGCGTCGCGTCGATGCCCGACTACGGCAAATTGGCGCGGCGTTCGCTCGACGAAATGATTGCCGGCGCCCGTGTCGAGGTCGCCCCCTATAAGCGCGCGCCGATGGATTTCGTGCTGTGGAAGCCTTCCAAGCCCGGCGAACCGGCATGGCCGTCGCCATGCGGCATTGCCGCGCCCGGCCGTCCCGGCTGGCATATCGAATGCTCGGCGATGTCGTGGCGATATCTCGGCGAGATTTTCGATATCCACGGCGGCGGCATCGATCTCGTGTTTCCCCATCACGAAAATGAAATCGCGCAGTCGCGCTGCGCCTTCCATACGGCGGTAATGGCGAATTACTGGATGCACAACGGCTTTCTGCAAGTCGAAGGCGAGAAGATGTCGAAATCGCTCGGCAATTTCGTCACGATCCGAGAGCTGCTTAGGGAATGGCCCGGCGAGGTGGTGTGCTTCAATATGCTCAAGACGCACTATCTCCAGCCCATTGATTGGACTGTAAGTGGATTGGAAGAAAGCCAGCGTGAGTTGGATCGCTGGTATCCGGTTGCAGCAGAATTTCCCGCGCCTTCAACGTCGATGCTGCCGCCAGAATTCATGAACGCACTCAAGGACGATCTAAACACGCCAGGAGCAATAACCGCACTGCGTGGGCTGTACCAAGATTCAGTCAAAGGCGTGAGTTTCTCGGGACAGAAGCTGAGTGCGGGCGGCAGATTGATTGGGCTGTTTCAAGACGACCTTCCAAGGTGGCTCCGGCGAAAACGCGAGGGACTGTCGCCGTCCGCTAGATTGAAGGTGGACGAGTTGGTCGCGACTCGCACTGCAGCGCGAAATGCCAAGAACTTCGCCGAATCCGACCGTATCCGCGACGAGCTCGCCAAAATGGGCGTCGTCGTCAAAGACACCAAAGACGGCACCACGTGGGAGATCGCCCGATGATCCCCCGCCGCACCGCAATTCTCTCTCCCCTCGTGGGAGAGGGTGCCGAGCGAACGCGTAGCGTCAGCGAGGCGGGTGAGGGGGCGCGGGAGAATAACGCCTCACCCGGCCGCTCGCTTCGCTCGCGTCCACCCTCTCCCGCAGGGGGAGGGGGGAAGAATAGGTGGGAGATCGCCCGATGACGTCGCGCCCGCTGCCGCAGCTCGCGATGCGGCCGATGCTACCGGACGATGTGCCGTTGCTCGCGGAAATCTTTCGCGCGGCGATCGAGGATCTGGCCGCGGACGATTATAGCGAGGCGCAACAGGAGGCCTGGGCCGCGGCGGCCGACGACGAGGACAAGTTCGGCGCCAAGCTTGCGGGCGAACTCACGCTGGTTGCGACATTCGGCGGCGCCGCGGTCGGCTTTGCTTCGCTGGCCGACAATACGCGCATCGACATGCTCTATGTGCACCCGGCGGCGTCGGGGCAGGGGGCGGGAGCGATGCTGTGCGATGCGCTGGAAAAGCTCGCCGCCGCGCGCGGCCGCAAGGAGCTCGTCGTCGACGCCAGCGACTCCGCGCGCGGCTTTTTCGAAAAACGCGGCTATTCGGCGCAAAGCCGCAATACCGTATCGCTTGGCGGCGAGTGGCTGGTCAATACGACGATGAAGAAGACGCTTGCCGGGAAGAGAGGGGCGCCATGAAGCGCGGCGATTCACCGTTTCAACGCCACTGGCTCTATTATTTGATCTTGAAATACGCGGTGATCGCCGCGGCGGTCGTCGTTTCGCTCTACATCTATCGGCTCTATCGCGGTTAGCACCATGGCAGGAAACTCGGCGCGAGAACGGCTCTATTTGTTCGACACGACGTTACGCGACGGCGCGCAGACCAACGGCGTCGATTTCACGCTTGCCGATAAGATCGAGATCGCGCGCATGCTCGATGATCTTGGCATCGACTATGTCGAGGCTGGCTATCCCGGCGCCAATCCAACCGACACGAATTTCTTTTCCGAGCGGCGGCCGATGCGCGCACGGCTTACCGCGTTCGGCATGACGCGGCGGCCGGGCCGCTCGGCCTCCAACGATTCCGGCCTGGTGGCGCTGCTCGAGGCGAAAGCGGACGCAATTTGCTTCGTCGCCAAATCCTGGGACTATCATGTACGCGTCGCGCTCGAGACGACGGAAGAGGAAAACCTCGCTTCGATTCGCGACAGCGTGCGCTCGGCAAAGGCGAAGGGGCGCGAAGTCCTGCTCGATTGCGAACATTTTTTCGACGGCTACAAGGCCAAGCCCGCTTATGCGCTGGCCTGCGCCAAGGCGGCCCATGAGGCGGGCGCCCGCTGGGTGGTGTTGTGCGATACCAATGGCGGCACGCTGCCGCACGAGGTCGAGCGAATCGTCGGCGAGATTTGCAAGGCGATCCCGGGCGATGCTGTCGGCATCCATGCCCATAACGACACCGAGCAGGCGGTCGCCAATAGCTTTGCGGCCGTTCGCGCCGGCGCGCGCCAGATTCAAGGCACGCTCAACGGGCTTGGCGAACGTTGCGGTAACGCCAACTTGGTTTCCATCATTCCGACGCTGAAACTCAAGCCGGAATATGCGGATAAATTCGACATCGGCGTAACCGATGACGCGCTCCGCCGCTTGCTGCGCGTTTCCCATCGGCTCGACGAATTGCTCAATCGCGCGCCGGATCGGCACGCGCCCTATGTCGGCGAAAGCGCGTTCGCCACCAAAGCTGGCATCCACGCCTCCGCGATCGTCAAGGAACCGAAAACCTATGAGCATGTCGCTCCGGAGCGCGTCGGCAATAAACGCAAACTGCTCGTGTCCGATCAGTCCGGCCGGTCGAACGTGCTCGCGGAGCTCGATCGCATCGGTCTTTCGCTCGACAAGGACGATGTCCGCGTCACGCGGCTCCTTGAGGAGGTTAAGGAACGCGAAGCC
>DASPWC010000026.1:0-5862 GCA_035622055.1 Xanthobacteraceae bacterium
GGGGCGCTAGCCGACAATGGAGATTGAGATGAACATTATCAGGAGCTCGTCTCTGGCTACCGTTCTTGTGCTGTCAATAACGGTGCCCGTGCACGCTCAAAATCCAAAACAAGGTGATTACTATCAGCCTCAACAAGCGACTCCGCAACAGGCGACACCCGGGCAAGAACAAAAAATACAGCAGGGCGACTACTACAAGCCCAGTGCGACCACTCCGCAACAGTCATCACCGGGAGAAGCCCAAGAAACAAAGCAGGGCGACTATTACAAGCCAGAAAGCAAGTAAGAACTTACACCTGTTTGGACTTGCGAATGACGTCAGGCTAGTCAGTCCGGACCTGCGCACTTTCGCGCCACTCTAGGCTGTTCCCAAGGCTAAAGTCTGAAGTGAGATAACCAAGCGTGACCCCGAGCCAACCGCTCGGGGTTCTTTTTTGTAGTGCTCCGTCGAGAGAGACTGGACGCTGTCGTGAAAATAAACAGCCTTAAGCTCGGCCCACCAGTTGAAGGGACCGTGAAAAATCAAACGCTCGGCGTGGCACGTGAGCCAGACGGCTTTGAATTTTCCTCGGCTCTACGCTTTGTCCTTAAGGGGGGGAACGCGATTGCCGATCTGACAGGACCAGCCCTTGAATTGCCAGTTGTGATAGAGCGGATGCTGTTCCCAGAATTCCTTCGCCGACTCAAAACCTGCAAGCCCCATGCAGCCACCCATTGTCACTTGATCCTGATTTGAATCAACGACAGGCGTGGTCACGCAAGTCCCGGGGACCGCGAGATTAAGGCAGACGGTCACGAGCACCGTGATAAACATTGTAATTCCCCTCAGTCGTCCCGGCGCGGTTGACCACTTGAGGAAACCCCCACAACACGTTTCACCCAGCAAGAATGATGCCAATACCAAACACGCTCGGTCAGAGCACTTGTTGCGAATCGCCATTATCGCGGCGATGGGCCTATTAAAAGCAAAGACAACTCGTTGGTATTTTCCGCACCGTCGATGAGTTTAGCTTGATTCGTTTTGGACAAGGCGTGCAAAGAACACTTGACCGGCTTACCGGTCAATTTTTCTGATTACTGTTGCCCGTATGCACTATCTAGCCCAAGCCAAACACAGCAGCATATGGCTACGCTGCCGAGGTCCGGATCGTCGCTTGCGGCGTCGCGCTCGCGCCTTTTTCGTTGGGGCGGAGAGCCAGGCTCTACCGGCTTACGTGGGCGACCGCCGCGTAACAGTCCGGCGAAAGGCTCCGTGCATTCGTCGCGAGACAATCGATAATGCGGCCACCGCCTAGCGGCGTCCCGCCGCACAGCGCGTATACGTCAGGGCGGCAGGCCCGCAGAACGATCAGGCGCGCTTGTGCCGGGATAAATGCGCGCGGTCTCAGTGGCGCTGGAGCCTCCGACGCTGCCGCTGCCGCTGCTGCACCGGGAGCTCCCGCTGGAACACCCCCGCCGCCGATGGCCGCAACCGCGCTACGGCAACCCGACGAGAGCCTCGCCAAATTGTTCTGAAGACACGCGAGGGCTGCCGGGCCGCCCGGCTGAACGCCAGAGCAATTCGCGGTGAAATCGGATCGGCAAGCCGCGCGGATCGCCGCAGTTTGAGCAGCGGAAGGCTTACCGGCCGTCGCGGCGTGCGGCGGCGGGCCTTCACGCTCATTTTGCCGAGCCGGGGTCGCCGGTGCGGGTGATGGCTCCGCTACGGCGTTCGAAGGCACAGAACCGCTCGCCGCGGCGCGGCAGGGAGGCGATAGGCCGGCGACATTAGCGCGCAGACAAAGCACAATTTCGGAGCTCGTCGGCGCAATCCAGGAGCAGTGTTGCGCAATATCGTCGAGCGTGCACGCACCGCGGACGGCGTTCAGTTCATCCTGGGACACAGTTGGCGCAGCCGGCGATGCGGTCGTTTCTGCGGAGGGCACGGCGGCCGGCGGCGGTGCGGTCGCTGCCGGCGATGGCGCGGCAGGCGCCCCCGGCTTTTGAGCCACCACATCGACTGCCGACTTGCATGGCGCCGACAGTGTGTCGTGGTTGCGAACCAGACAATCGAGCGCCTCTTTGCCGCCGGGCTCCACCCCAGCGCAGTTGGTAATGAAATCGGAACGGCAAGCTGCGCGGATCGCTTCGCGTTGTTCGCTCGTCGGTTGCTGCGCCGTGACCGGATGGACACCGCCTAGCGCGACTAAAAATAGAAGGGCCAGAGTGGATCGACGCATCACACGTCCTCCCTTGAAGTCGAACCTTCGCACAATGGCCAAAGCGTGCACAGCGCGATCTGCAATGCCGCCATCGCGTGCCGAGGAGTCCTTCCATGCGCGAACGGAAATGGCGACCGAAGGCGGCCGCGCGGCGCGGGCGGATCGCCGATAATATCGGTGGAGCAACGACGATCGCGCGAATGCCCGATCCAGCCGACAATCTCAGCTCTCGTACCTCGTGTTGCCGCGCCGATTGGTGTCGAGCGGCAAGTCCATGAAAAGCGGCTGATGAGCGCGTTGCGAGCAAGCCTGGCGCGGGCAAACGTGACAATTGATGCCGATGCGGCTGAACATGCGCTCGTCATCGACGTTAAAGGTCGCTGCATAGCCGAGCTTCTTGGCGTATTTCAGCTCGCAGCCGAGTGAGATGGCGAGCCGATGGTCCTGTGTTTCGAAGTTGACCGCAGGACGATCGACGGTGCGGTTGATGGTGAAGAAGCGGTCGCCATCCGGCAGTTCGACGAATTGCGGGATAATGACGCCGGCAAGGCGGAAGGCCATGTGCACTTGCCACACCGGGCAGGCCCCGCCAAATTCGGCGAGGTGAAACGAGGTAGAGTTGAACCGCTTGGTGACGTTGCCTGCTTTATCCACGCGCAAGAAGAAGAACGGCACGCCCTCCGCGCCGGGCCGCTGCAGCGTCGTCAGGCGGTGACACGCCTGTTCGAACGACACCCCGAAGCGCGCGGCGATGCGGTCGATATCATAGGCCATCGACTCCGCTTCGCGCAGGAACGGTTCGTAGGGCATGAGGAATGCCGCCGCGAAATAGTTGGCAAGTTCGACATGACAACGCGCGAGGCTCGTCCCGGCCGCGATTTTGCGGCCGGCGGTGAGCTTGTTAAGCAGGTCCCTCAGCTCGACCAGGCACAGCACATGAGCGAGCTGGAAGATTACATTGGAGTAGTCGAGCGCCTCCGACAAATAGATGACGCGATTTTCTTTGTCATAGACCCGCAGCGCCTGTGTCATCTCCTCTATGGCGCGCCGCTGGATGCGAATGCCGTGCGTGTCGAGAAGCCGCGCTTTCAGCGCCGCGTAGGTGTCGTCGGGCTCGCAGGCTTCCGTGGCGCGCAGCGCCTCGGCGGCGATTTCCAGATCGTGGAAATAGTTTGAATTATCTCGGAAGAAGTCGTGCACCGCGGCCTCGGCCGAGCTCGCGAGCAGACGATTGGTCGTCACGTTGGTGCCCTGGCGCATCAAGCGTTCGAGCGTGTTGCGATGAATGCCGTAGATATGGAGAAACTGCTCGACCAACCGCGGCGCATGATCGATGGCCGCGCGCAGTTCGGTCAGGTCGGGCGCATTGGCCGAAAACATCGGGTCTTTGATAACGCTGCGCAGCTCCGCAAGCAGGTTCGAAGTCTTGTCGGCAACGATGTCCCGCCAGTCGACGCCATAGTGGTCTGAGAGAGCCATGAGGACGCGGAGCGACAAGCTCCGTTCGTTATTTTCGAGCAGGTTCACGTAGCCAGCGCTGACGCCAAGTATCTTGGCCATTTCGGCCTGGGTCTGACGGCGCTCTCGTCGAAGCTGCCGAAGCTGCGGTCCCACAAAGGTTTTGGCCATGGCGGAATATTACAACGTTACAATTCTTGCAACCCTGTATGGAAACATACAACACACTAACCAGAAAAGAAAGGAGTTTGCCGGGCTCGCGTGTTACCCCCAACGGAACACTCAGACAAAGCCGTTAGGGATAGGAAAAACGTCCATTTAGGGAGGTTTGGGCATGGCCCGAAAAGCATTGATTCTTGGTGCGTCTTATGGGTCGCTGTTCGGCACCAAGCTCATGATGGCCGGCCATGACGTAACCCTGGTTTGCCGCCGCCCCACCGTCGAACTGATCAACCTGCGCGGCACCGAAATCCGCCTAGCGCTCAAGGGCGAGAGTGAGCGCCGCAGTGTCCGCTCGAAGGATCTACCTGGCCGCCTCGACGCTAAAGAACCGGAAGCGGTCGACCCGTCGGATTACGATCTCGTGGTGCTGGCGATGCAGGAGCCGCAATATTTGCACCATGCGGTGCGTACCCTTTTAAACGCAGCCGCGGACGCGCGCGTGCCGTGTCTGTCCCTCATGAACATGCCGCCGCTACCGTACTTGAAGCGCATCGCCGGCATCGACGCCGTCGCCGCCGAAGCTGCGTACTCGGATCCGCGTATATGGGAGCGTTTCGATCCGAGCCTGGTTACGTCCTGCTCGCCCGATCCGCAAGCGACACGTCCAGCCGACGAACCGCAAAATGTGCTTGCGGTCAACCTACCCACCAACTTCAAGGCAGCGACCTTTGCGTTCCCGAAACACAACGAGCTTCTGCGCGAGCTCGAGCACGACGTCGACGCCGTTACGCTGGACGGCAAGGACGTGCCGGTGAAGCTGCGCGTCCACGACTCGCTTTTCGTACCATTTGCCAAGTGGCCGATGCTGCTCACCGGCAACTATCGCTGCGTCACGGCGGGCGAGCCGATTTCGATCCGTCAAGCCGTGCAGTCGGACCCGACGCTATCCTCCGAAATCTATTCCATCGTTGAATCGATCGTGCTCCGCCTGGGTGGCAGCGCCGACAATCTCGTCGCGTTCGATAAATACGTTGCCGCGACCGACCGGCTTGTCGCTCCTTCTTCGGTAGCGCGCGCGATCGCCGGCGGCGCCACAGCGGTCGAACGCGTCGATAAGCTGGTGCAGATCATCGGTCGTCAACTCGGCATCACGCATCCAGCCATCAACCGCACCGTCCTTTTGGTCGATGCTGCGCTTGCCCGCGCCAAGGTTTCTGCCGCCTGAATGGGCGGTTATTCGTCGCACAATCATCGATGGGAGTTTGCAAATGCCAGGATTTAAGGGCCTTGCGGTACCCGGCCCCACGAACATGCCGTTCCATGTCCGCCAGGCCATGGATGTTGCGCTCGAAGATCATCGCGCGCCCGACTTTCCGCAGTTCACGCTGCCGCTCTTTACCGACCTGAAGGAAATCTTCCAGACCAAGAGCGGCCAAATATTCATTTTTCCGGCTTCCGGCACGGGCGGCTGGGAATCAGCGATCGCCAACACACTGTCGCCCGGCGACAAGGTGCTGGCTTCGGTGTTTGGCCAATTCTCGCTGTTGTGGGTCGATCTGTGTCAGCGCTTCGGCCTCGATGTGGACGCAGTCGACGTCGAATGGGGCAAGGGCGTGCCGCTTGACCAGTATCAGCAGCGTTTGGCTGCGGATAAGGCGCACAAAATCAAGGCCGTGCTCGTGACCCACAACGAGACGGCGACGGGTGTCACGTCCGATGTCGTCGGCGTGCGCAAAATTCTTAACGAACTCAAACATCCAGCCTTGCTGTTCGTCGATGGCGTGAGCTCGGTCGCCTCGATCGACTTCCGCATGGATGAGTGGGGCGTGGACATAGTAGTGGCCGGCTCGCAGAAGGGCTTCATGCTGCCGACGGGTCTTGCGATCGTTTGCGTCAGCCAAAAGGCGCTGAAGGCAGGCGAAACGGCGAAAATGCCGCGCTGCTTTTTCGACTATCGCGACATGATCAAATCCAACGCGCAGGGCTATTTCCCTTATACGCCGGCGACGACCCTGTTGCGTGGCCTGCGCGCGTCAGTCGA
>DASPWC010000027.1:0-6772 GCA_035622055.1 Xanthobacteraceae bacterium
TTCGCCAAGCGAGCGGATCACTTCGTCGGGTGTCGGCAGGTCGGCGGCATAAGCGATGCGGACGAGAACCATTTCGGCAGCGTCGATCGGCCGGCCGGCCGATTCGACCTCGCCCATGCCCTTGAGCAGCATTTGCCAGGTCCTGGCCAATATTCGCATGGAGAGTTTGACGGCAAATGCGCGGCCGCGCACCCGTTCGGCTTCGGTCAGCGAAACGTCGTCCGCTAGAGCGGGCAAGATTTTGACCCGCGTGACGAAATGGGTGAATTCCGCCAAATCGCCCAGCACCATGGCGGGATCGGCGCCCGCGTCGTATTGGTCGCGCAATTCCTTGAGCGCCGCGGCGATGTCGGCACGCATCAATGCTTCGAACAAATCGATCACACGCGTCCGGTCGGCCAGCCCGAGCATTTGCCGCACATTCTCCGCGCGCACCGGGCCGGACGCCATCGACGAAGCCGCAGCGCCGGATTCGGCGCCGGCATGCGCGATCGCCTGATCGAACAGGGACAGCGCATCGCGCACCGACCCTTCCGCGGCGCGCGCAATCAGCGCCAGCGCCTCCGGTTCCGCCGCAATGGCCTCTTTCACCGCGATGTTTTGTAGGTGCTTCACCAGAACTGCCGCATCGATGCGACGCAAGTCGAAACGCTGACACCGCGACAAGACGGTAATCGGAACTTTGCGGATTTCGGTCGTGGCGAAAATGAATTTGGCGTGAGGCGGCGGCTCTTCCAAGGTTTTCAGGAGCCCGTTGAAGGCGGCGCCGGAAAGCATATGCACTTCGTCGAGGATATAGACCTTGTAGCGCGCGGAAACCGGCGCATAGCGGATTGCGTCGTTAATCTGCCGTACGTCATCGACGCCGTTATGGGAGGCGGCGTCCATCTCGATCACATCGAGATGCCGGCTTTCCATGATCGCCCCGCAGTGCAGCCCAAGGGCCGGCATTTTGATGGTTGGCGCGGTGATCGAGCCGTCCGCCAGTTCGTAATTCAGCGCACGCGCGAGGATGCGCGCCGTCGTGGTTTTGCCGACACCTCGGACGCCGGTCAGAATCCAGGCTTGCGGAATACGGCCAGCCTCGAACGCGTTCGAGATGGTGCGCACCATCGCGTCCTGACCAATCAGGTCGTCGAACGTCGCCGGCCGATATTTGCGCGCCAGGACGCGATATTCTTCAGATTTGTTCGGCGTATCGCTCATGAACTACGTGGCGCGTCACCCTAGAATGCAGGCCCGCTTATCGGCCAAGCCTGGACGGGTGACGGACCGCGCCATCACCCTTCGGGACTCGCTGCGTTCGCCTCTCAGGGTAGCAACGCAACGATGATTCGAAAGGAATGGGTGGGAGGCTGACGAGCGACCCGAACCGCGCTCGTTAGGGCTGCTTCCTTCCGGACCTGACCCGGTTGGCGAGTGGCTCGTCCACCGCCAACCTCCCGTCTCCTATATCGGCCGTGCAGGCTGCGAAAGCAAGCTTTACCGGCTCTTTTGTGGACTGCGGCTGAGATCGGAGGCGGTGCACCGCGCGGCGAGGCTCCGCTTACCCGACACCGGTGCAACGCCGCTTGAGAATGCGGCGAGAATGCGTTGAGCGACGGCGCGTTCGCGGTCAGCTCTCATTGCATCATTGCATTTCGGCTTATGTCATCGACGGCCGTGATTTATCTACGAGACTTCGCGAATCGCCTGAAATCCCGAAAAGGGAGTTGCCATTCATTACTTCGCGCGCCATTGGGCGCGCTTGCTATTGCTGCGATCTTTGCGATGGGGCTGCATAGCTTTGCTTCGGCGCAGGAAGAGCACCACGAAGGTCCGGGCCAGCATCCGCCGCCGCATCCTGGCGGCGGTCCCGCACCCAAGTTCTTTCCACCCTATGGGCCGATGGTCGGTCCCCATCCGGGACCCGTGGTCGTCCATCCCGGCGGCCCGCCGGTCGTCGTCACAGGACCGCGTTTCAACTACCGCGGCCACGAGATTGAGAGGATCCATATCGCGCCCTTCGTCTATCCACCCGGTTGGGCCCATCGGCAATGGGCTGTCGGCGCCATGTTGCCGCCACTCTTCCTAATGCGGGATTATTGGTACGCGGATTGGGCGGCTCTTGGCTTGGCGCCGCCACAGCCGGACTTTCAGTGGGTCCGCTACGGACCCGACCTGCTGTTGGTCAATGTGACTACCGGCCAAGTCGTCGACGTGGCCTATGGCGTATTTTACTGAGAGAGCCGTTTGGCTTTCTCGCGGTTGCGCGTTGCGCGCGCAACCTCATATTTCGCGGGCGAATACCAGCCTATCGCGCGCAGTCGCAGCTCCTGGGGCAAGAGCGCCGCGCCTTGACCTTATGGCGCGGCGCAGCTTCAATTTGCCCCGGCAATTCCCTTGCGAGGGCGCCCTGAGGGAGCAAACCCATGAGTTTCCGCATCGCCGTTATGCAGCCTATTTCGCACCGTCCCGGCAAAGATGAAGGCAACGTCGCGGACGCCGTGCAGACGATCGAGCGAGCGGCCGGCGAGGGTGCGGACTTCGTCTGCTTCCCGGAGACCTATCCCGGCCCCTGGCGCATTCCGGCGACCTTCGATCCAACCGCCGCACTCGTTGACGCGGCCGCCAAATACTGCGTGCACGCCGTGTTCGGCACGATCGAACCGATCGATGTCAACGCGGCGACCGCCTACAATCTGATCGTCATGGCCTATCCCGATGGGCGCGCGCCGGCGCGATATCGGCGTACGCATCCGAACGGCCCTTGGATCTATACCGGGGGCCGATCTTGGGAATTCCAATACGTGGCCGGCAGCGAATTTCCCGTTTTCGACACCGCGCACGGCAAGGTGGGACTTGCGATGTGCAGTGAGGTCTACATGCCGGAAGTCAGCCGTGCGTTGGCGCTGCGCGGCGCCGAGCTCATTTTCATGCCGGCGGGCGTCGACAAGAATCGTCTATGGGCGACCTGGCGGACGCTAATCTGGGCGCGCGCGATCGAAAATCTGGCAATCGTCGTTACCACGCAGAATCTGTTCGATCATTCCCAGCGCGGACTCGCCATGGTGGCCACGCCGGAGGAGATCGTCTTCGAGAGCACCACGGCTGGGTTGAGCATCGTTGATGTCGGCCTCGATCGCGTGCGCCATCTTCGCGCTTCGCGTGACGAGGTCGGCTCCTCGGCGGTGTGCGGCGCCAAGCAGGGCGTGCTCGGCCCACAATGGCAGCGGCCGGAACTTTACGACGCCATCTATCCGCGGCCATTGCACGAAGCGGCGGAATGATGCGGTCGAAATTGCCTCGTTCCTGATCGTCGTGGTCACCCATCGCAATCTCGGTCCGCAGCCCCGGCTTGGCTACGTCGCCAGTCCGATCGACCGCGCGGTCGGGTGTCGCGGCGACGATGCGGCGTTAAAGAAATATAGCGAACACGCGCAGGCAGGCGCCTACGTTATCGGCGGCGAGCTCGTTGCACTCAAGCCGGACGGACCGTCCTGCGAGCCGCTATTTTCGCCGGCGCGGGCGCGCGCGCTCGGCGCGGTGCGAGAAGTTGCGTTCCTTGGCCTTCTCGGCGATGCCCCGCGCTTCGGTTTCGGCTTCGACCCGGACGCCATCGAGCGGTTGAAGGCCCGCGACGATCTAAAGATTACCGATCTGCGCTCGATCGCCGTGCAGGGCATGGTCGCCGCGGAACATTTGCCGCCGCTCGCCGAAGCCAAGGCGTTGCTCGGCTGGCATGCGCGCCATCGCTTCTGCCCCAACTGCGGCGCGCCGACCAAATTGACTCAAGGCGGCTGGCGGCGCGATTGCCCGTCATGCGGCGCGGAACATTTCCCGCGCACCGATCCCGTCGTCATCATGCTCGTGATCTCCGGCGAGCGCTGCGTTCTCGGCCGGTCGCGCCGTTTCGTTCCGACAATGTGGTCTTGCCTGGCTGGCTTTGCCGAACCCGGCGAAACGATCGAAGAAGCGGTGCGGCGCGAAGTGCTGGAAGAGGCCGGGATTGCATGCGGGCGGGTCAGCTATTTCGCTTCCCAGCCGTGGCCGTTTCCTTCCTCGATCATGATCGGCTGCCACGCCGAGGCTCTATCGGACACCCTTGTCGTAGACCGCGAAGAACTCGAAGATGCGCGCTGGTTCCACCGCGACGAGCTCGTTTCGATGCTGAACCGGCGACATCCGCAAGGTCTGACCGCGCCGCCTCCTGTGGCAATCGCCCATCACATCATTCGCAGCTTCGTCGAGATCGGCAGCGATGTCTTCCGCTGATCGCGCGCCACACATTTTGTGTGCCGGAATCATCGTGCTCGATGAGGTGTTCCGCGTTGACGAGTTCCCCCGCCCAGACGGCAAGGTGCAGGCGAAGGGATTCTTCGTCGTCAACGGCGGCTGCGCGGCAAATGCGGCCGTGGCGATTGCTCGCCTCGGCGGCCGCGCTTCGCTCGTCGGCCCGCTGGGCGGTCCAGCAGGCGAGGACGACAACGGCGATCGTGTGCTCAAGGCCTTGACCCGCGAAGGGGTTGACTGCTCGGCATGCCAGCGCATCAGCGGCCTGGCGACGGCGCTTTCGGCGATTTTCATGAACGCGCGCGGCGACCGCACTATCGTGACCTATCGGGACGAGCGTATCGCCGCGACAGCGCCGAGCGACCCTCCGGCCGTTGTCGCCACCGTCGATGCCGTGCTCGCCGACAACCGCTATCCGGACTTTGTAAGGCCGATCTGCGAAGCGGCGCGCCGCCGCAACGTGCCGGTCGTGCTCGACGGCGATCGACCGACCGTGGAGGACGATCCACTGTTCCGCATCGCCTCGCACGTCGTCTTTTCCTGGGAATGCCTGCGCGAAACGACCGGTGTTGCCGATCTAGGCGAGGGTTTGCGGCGCATTGCGGTCAAGACGGACGCTTTCCTAGCGGTCAGCAACGGGCCGGATGACATCGTCTACCTGGATCGCGGCCGGGTATGCCGCTTGCCGGTATTCCAGGTAGCCGCTGTGGATACGCTCGGGGCGGGCGATGCTTTTCACGGCGGTTTTGCGCTCGCGCTTGCTGAGGGACAAAACGAAGTTGAAGCGATGCGCTTTGGTGCCGCCGTCGCTGGGATCAAATGTACCCGGATTGGCGGTTCGGCCGGCTCGCCGACGCGTGCCGAGGTCGATGGGTTCCTGGCCAAAAATGGCGCCTCGTCGTCGGCGCCTCGGCCCTAAAAGGGCAGACGGGACGGAGCGAGCGGTTCTGGGCTTGCCTGAGAATTTTTTTCTATTTAAGAGTTCCAGGGCCCCGTTCTCGGGAAAGCTATGATCATGGATGCCATCGACAGAAAAATCCTTTCTGTTTTGCAAGAGAATGCCGCGCTGTCGGTTGCCGAAATTGGCTCCCGCGTGGGACTATCATCGACGCCATGTTGGAAGCGGATTCAGCGCCTGGAGGCTGACGGCATTATTCTCAAGCGCGTTGCCCTGGTGGCTCAGGAGCGCATCGGGCTTGGCATCAGCGTCTTCGTCTCCATCGAAACCGGGGATCACTCGCAAGACTGGCTCGACCGGTTCGCCAAAACGGTCACCGCAATGCCCGAGGTCATGGAGTTCTATCGCATGGCCGGCGATGTCGATTATATGCTCCGCGTCGTAGTGCCCGACATCGCGGGCTATGATGCTTTCTACAAGCGGCTGATCGCCGCCGTCCCGCTGAAGAACGTGACGTCGCGTTTCGCGATGGAAAAGATCAAGTCAACGACAGCGCTGCCGATCCCGTAAAGCCGGATTGCGGCGACGGCCCGTCCGCCGGGCGCACACGGCCGTCCGGCAACTGCAACTCAGTGCGAACCGCCGGTGCCAAGCGCCTGGGTGTTGCGCGTCACAGTCTGATTGATCGCTCGGTTGAAGTAATCCACGGGCAGGGCCGTCTGGCTGCCCATATCCCAATCATCCTTGCTGGTGTCGCCGAGCGTGACCCGCGTTACGCAGTTCGGCGTGCAGCTATAGGTCTGCCGGGTAGGGCCCCGGTAAACGACGACGATGCGGCCGCTCGGCTCTTCCACCTCGACCACCTTTTCCATCATCACGGCGCCGCCATGGTCCATGACGATGACATTGGTCGCGCCGTATCCCTTCCCTGTAATAACCGCGAGGCCGCCGGGCTGAATTGAAAAATCCGCGATGAGCGGATTGCCGATGACCAC
Source organism: Xanthobacteraceae bacterium (assembly GCA_035622055.1). Taxonomy (GTDB): domain Bacteria; phylum Pseudomonadota; class Alphaproteobacteria; order Rhizobiales; family Xanthobacteraceae; genus BOG-931. Next base: position 6,166 of record DASPWC010000027.1, read on the forward strand.
AGTCGAAGCTCGCTCCGGAAGCTTGAGAACGACGGCCTGGTCGAGCTTGACCATGATAGGCGTCTCGGCAAACGCGGATGCGGTGGAGGCTGCTAAGACAAGCAGCGCCGAGAACCAATGCCGCGCGCTGTGGGTCACCCGGCTCACTACCATCGCTATTCTCCGAACGCTCGCTGGACTAAGAGGACTAACTTCGTTGCTTCAGTCGATACAATTGACTGCAATTGATGAATGAAGTGCAAATCAATCACGTCAGTGGCGGTCGCACCGCCGTGGTGAGATTTGTTTAACGATATTGCGGAAATGAGGCGCTGCGGCGGAATTTCATTCCGTGAAAGGGTGCACGAGCTGACCCTGGAAGCTTGCGGGAAACTCGCGCTCGGCGATGCCATAATGATCCGGACGCTCACCGGCCGGCATGTAGAACGTCCCGAATAGGATATCCAAGATCGGGAAAGTCGCCGCAAAATTCTTCTCGCCGCCCCGATCGGCCGCCGTGTGGTGCCAGCGATGAAAGACCGGGCCGGCAATCACGTATTTGAATGGGCCGAGCGTCCAATCGAGATTGGCGTGAACGAAGGCCGAATGCGCGATCGTAAACGGTCCG
>DASPWC010000028.1:0-2992 GCA_035622055.1 Xanthobacteraceae bacterium
ATCGTCGACGACGACCGGCTGCTTAAGCGCGGCGCTCAGCGGATCGGCGATGATTCGGCAGATTGTGTCGCTGGCGCTGCCGGGCCCGAACACCACAACCATTGTGATCGGCCGCGACGGATAATCGTCGGCGTAAAGCGCCGCGCTGAACAACGCGACTGCGGCGGCCACGAGAACAAGCGGAAACTTCTTCATGCGTGGTTCCTCCTCAGCGTAAATTGTAAAGATGCAATTGTCAGCGTTCAGGCGCGAGCCCTGCGGTACCGCTCGGCATCGTATTTTAAAGCATAGCAGATGTTTGAGGCAGCGCGTGAAGTACTAGCCGCGACAACTCGGCTCAGCCCTGCTTGGACCCGACTCTCTTTGCGAGCACGCCGCCCTTATGGCAGCGTGACCATTCCGCTCCAGAATTGCTGCACGGCTCCAACCTCGACGTCGTATTTACGCGCAAAGGCGAGCGTCCCGTCGGCTGCGATCCGGAAGACCATCATTCCCGCCGGCAAACTCGTGCCGTCGCGAAGCGGCAACGGCATGATACTCGCGACGACCAAAACGCGGCCGCTTGGATCGATGCCGAAAGTGCGCAACTGAACGCCGCGACCCTCGATATGCTGGATCGCTTTCGGCTCGCCGCAGTTCTGATCGATCGCGAACACGACGATATTATTTTCGCCACCGGCGAGAATGCCCTTCGGCCGTCGCCCACGGCCGGAAACGTGCGGTTTGTCACGTACACGAATCTGCCGTCCGGATGGATGTGGATTGGCCCGGCGCCCTGACTCGGCGGCGATTTGGGATCTGACAGCGTATTTTTGACAAACATCGGCTCGCCCTTAAGCCCGGTGGCCTCGTCGAGAGCGTAGACGTAAAGCTTGTTCTGCCGTTCGATCGAGACGAAGGCCCAGGGCTTGTTTTGATGAAAGTCGAGATGACGAGGCCCGAAGCCGAGACCGCTGCCGGGTGCGATCGACGCCGAATTTCGCAAAATGCGGCCGTTGAATGCGAACGTCTTTATGGCGCCGGGATCCTGCGGCTTGGTCGCCGTCGCGTTGTTGCCGCGCGTGACCAGCGTGACGCAACGGTTGGACGGCGTTGCCAGTATCTGGTGCGCGTAGATGCCGGTATCGAGGTCCGCGGCTTGCGCGACCGGCGCGCCGATCGTGCCGGCGGCGTTGAGCCGATGGACGGTCAAGCCGCTCGGATTGTTGTAGGCGGTCAGCAAATATTGGCCGCTCGCATCGACGCTGACGTGGATGGGCCGCGACGGTAACGAGGCCGCATCGCCGTGGGGCTGCAGCGCTCCTGTCGCCGGATCGATAGCGAGTGCGGTAGCGAGATGTTTGTCTCGCCCGACACCGGGGCCACCATTGCTGGAGACGACGTAAAGGGTGCGCCGTGACGGGTGCGCCCAGACGTATTGAACATTCGCCGGCAACATGATGGCGCCGCGCGCGGCCAAGGCGGCGCCATCGACGTTGACCTCAAAGGCGCGCAAGAGCGGCCCGACGCTCGCGTAATACCATCGTCCGCGGGTGATTGGCAGGCATAGCTTTGCCGAATCGAAGCGCCGTCGGACCTAGGCGCGCTTCTGCGCGCGCGGGCTTGGCTTGAATTTTGGAATGACTTCCCCGGCGAAAAGTTCGAGCGAAGCGAGCGCCTTTTCCCCACCGTACCAGGGCGGGAAGTGCAGCATGATCGAAGAATTGCCGGCCATCGACTCTAATTCCTTAATCTTGGCGATAACCGTCGCGGGCGAGCCGTGCAGAATAATGTCGCGAGTCAGCGCGTCGTAATCGCGCGGCTTTGCGCCAACGTCCTGCGAAACGGTGCCGAGATAGCCGGACGTGTGACCGCTCGAAAAGTGCGCGAGGCTACGCAAGATAACCGGTTCGCTTTCGCGCCGCGCCTTGGCGTCGCTGTCCGCGACATAGACCCAACGAGCAATGTCGATATGACCGCGCGCCGGATTGGCGCGCAGCGCGTCCGGCGTCTCTTCAAGATGTTTGCGATAGCTCGCGGTCTGCCGCGCCAATTCGGCGAACGGCGTCCAGCTCGACAGAAACAATCCAAATCCCATCTTGGCGGCGACGGCGATCGAGCGCTCGGTGGCGCCGGCAAGAAATATTGGCGGATGGGGCTGTTGCAGCGTGTGGGGAAATATCTCGTAAGCGTTGTCGATCTTGAAGCTGAAATGATCGCCGTGATGGTCAGCACGCTTGTTGTGGAATAGTTCCATCAAAAGCGGCAGGGCCTCTTCCTGGACGTCCCGCCTACGCTCGAAATCGGCGCCGAAGCCGTCGAACTCGTATTTGCGGTAGCCGGAACCGAGGCCGAGCGCGAAACGCCCGTTGCTCAGAATATCGACCAAGGCGGTGTTCTCGGCCACGCGCAGTGGATTGGCGAGCGGCAGCGTCACGACCGCGGTGCCGATTTTGATGCGTTTGGTCAGCGCCGCGAGATAGGCGGCGTAGACGAAGACGTCCGGCATGATGCCGTATTCATTGCTGAAATGATGTTCGGCGACCCAGGCATAGTCGTAGCCGAGCTCGTCGGCGCGGACGATCTGCCGGGTCACGCGGGCGTGGACGTCGCGATGCGGGTAGGGCTCGGCTTCGATGTTGGGATGCGATGTGAACAGGACGCCAAATTCCATGATTTCCCCACCTACAGCCGTGCGCGGCCTCCGCTTGCCGGCATCATCCCACCGAAATGGGCCACAGGCCAGTGCGTTAACGCGGACCGGCATTGCACGCGGCAACTAGACCATCACGACCTCATCCATGGTGACGCGCGCCGGCGCGAGCGCGGCGGCGAGTGGGCCAAGCTGCGAACGATCGCAGAAAGCCGGGATGACCGTCTCGGCCTTTACATTTCGAACGAGGGCCACGGTGTCGGATAGGCGCGGATGTACGTTCCAGCGCATTCGTTGCGCGCGGCCGCTTTTGCTCAGCCGCTCGGCCGGCGTGTCGGGATTGATATAGCCGGTGAAGAG
>DASPWC010000029.1:0-2989 GCA_035622055.1 Xanthobacteraceae bacterium
CGCGTTCTCGCTATCGAGGCAGTTTTTCTTTTCTACGGCGGCATCGGTATCGTGAAACGACACGCCGCCCTGCTGCGCGATACCGTCGCAGACCTGTTCCACATTGAGCGCAGGTACGCTGTCGACAACGGGTGTGATCAAACCTACGCCGAGAATCAGCGCCGCTGGCAGCATCATGGCCGAACTCCGCTATCGCCTTTCATCGTCCTCATATAACACGGACATCCTGTATAAAACACCGCCGAGCTCGCGGTAGCGACAGTTGACCGGTAATCACCGCGGCCGCTATGGCTATACCCTCGAGGGTAAGGACATAGCCAATGATTCTCGCGCCACTGTACGGGGCTACGCTGACCGTCGCCGTAGCCACCGCTCCAATCGATGATCCGACCGGTGTGGCGCATCTGTCGGCGCAAGAGAAGATTGCCGCGACCCAACCGCTTGTGCGTTCGGCGACAGAATGCATCGTGCGCGCCATCGTCACCGATCCGAACTACGGCAAGGCTACGGTCCGAGTCGGCGATCTTATCGTCGCCTCGATGCCGTCTTGCGTCGCGCCGATGCGCGCGATGATCGCCGCCTACGACCAATATTATGGCGAAGGGTCGGGCGAGGCATTCTTCATGGGGCCGTACCTCGATCTGCTTCCCAAACTTGTCGGCGAAGCGGCGTCCGGGAAGACTCCGGCGCCATAGTCGCATCGTCGCCAACCTAGACGCGCATGCTCCGCGTCGGCGCCTATTTCGGTGCGAGCGCGGGTTGCGCCCCACCCGGACCAATAACGTCGATGATGCGCATTTTCGTCGGGTCCACGACGACCACTTTATTATCCACCATCGTGTATTTGTAGAGTTTGGCGGCCGGAACGCCGGCGACCGCGTCGTCAGGCAGCGCATATAGCTCGATCATGGGCGGCACATCCGCGCCGATGACCGGTGAAAAGCTCTTTGCCGCTGTTTTGCTTTTGTCCTTGCTGACCTCTTCATAGAGCGCTTGGCGTTGCGCGGGACTTAGAATGAGCTTTTGTTCGAGCGCGCCGCTTACGCCGACGTCGCCGCCCTTCTCTGCTGCGCTACCGGCAGCGCCGGTTTGGGCGCTCACATAAAATCCGCCGAAACAACATACGAGCATGATTGTTCCAGCAACAAGCGTGTCGCGGCTGTTCATTTGAACCTCCCATTTCTTGTCGTACCGGCTCGCGAGCCTGCCTTTCGGCAGCGCGCGTTGCCGTCGTTGGTTAATCCGCTCGGTCACCGGGGAATCGCTTGCACCGCGATGTTGGTCGTTGGGTCGATCACCAGGATCCGATCTGGTTCGTAGACGTAGCGATACGTCATCGGTCCCGCTGCCACCGGCGCGGCCACCACCGCGGCTGGCGGCGCGTCATAGGCCGCTCCGGAATAATAATAATAATCGTCCCCGCTTGCCGGCGCCGCGGCATCATAGAGGGGCTGCGGAACTGCCGTCGGCACCGCTACGTCGTAAAGCGGCTGCGGAATGGCTGCCGGCACCGCCGTATCGTAAAGAGGCCGTGGGGCGGCTGTGATCGTTCCAGCGACGGCGGCCGGGGCGGACACCACGCGACGCGTGATGGTGCGCGTAGTCACGACCTGACGGTGCGCCGGCACGCGTCCGATCGTGCGCACTTCGGTGGTCTGTATCGTCTCGGTCGGTTGCGCCACGCTTGCCGCAAGGGCTGGCGACTGTTGCGGGACAATGACCGCTCCAACCGGCTGACCAAGCTGCGGCGCGATCACTGTCTGCGCACCGGCGGTCGGCGAGCCGGCCACAAGCGCCACACCGAGCGCGCTGTAGAGGAGATGGGAACTCATAGGTCTACTCCATTGCTGTGCCGTTCGAATACGAACATTATAAACCGCGCCACAAAGCCAACGCCGATAGGCCCGGCCTGTTCCTGATAAGAACATGTGAGTGGAACTGTGCGGCGCGCCGAAATACACATTCGAGCCACAGAGAATGATCTTTTCAAAAAAGCGGCGGCAACGAAGCGCCGTCGGTTCCGGCGCTGCAAATTTGATGTGCTTAGGCCTTTTTCTCGGCCCTAAAGCAAAATGATTTTAGCCTGAAAAGGCGTTTTGCTTTGGTTTGTTGTTTGCGGATGATCTTTTCCGAAAACCGGTATCCCACTTTTGGAGATCACGCTCTAGCGCCGTGACAAAGAACGCCTTAGCAACGCCGCAAGCGGCAGGGTGAGCAATACAAAACACGCAACTGGCTCCAAGGCGTGCCACACCCCGAATGCGTCGCCCACTCGGCCGAACAGCACTGGAGCGATCGCGCTCGAACCGATAGTGCCGGTATAAAAAATACTCAGCGCGCGCGTTTGCCATTGCGGTTCGACCAGATCGGGCACCGAGCCGTACAACACGGACGACGTTCCATTGAGCGCGATTCCGATCAACGGCAGCAACATGAGCGCGCCCGCAAGCGGCAGCGGAAACAAGGCGAGAATCCCGGCAGCGGTCAGCCCTTCGGTCAGCCATACCGTTTCAATCACGCCGATGCGGGCGCCGACGAAAGCGCAAACGAGCTTGCCCACGGCGCCGCCGGCGAACACGAGCGTCATTGCCAAGCCGACCGTTTGCAAAGTCGCGCCTTTGTCGGTGAGCACGAACGGCAAAAACAGCAGAAAACCCATTCGCGTGGCGCTGTCGACGACGCCGAGCGTGGTCAATATTCTGAACGCCAGCGGCTGCCGCCGGCGGCCGGTATCGGCGCTCTGAACGCCCAGTGGTGCGGTGGCTCCGGCCGGCTTGTAGCGCGGAGCGGCGAGCAGGATCGCGGCCGCCACCGCGATGCCCATCACACCGAGCAGCGCCAGAGCCGGACGCCACGTCATCGCCAGCAGCATCAGCGACAGGGTCGCCGGCAGCGTCATCTTTCCCACGTCGCCCGCAAAATTATATGCGCCGAGCGCTTTCAGTGAATTTGGTCCGGCGAAGGTGCGCGCGACAAGCGAGGACGCGAT
>DASPWC010000030.1:0-2872 GCA_035622055.1 Xanthobacteraceae bacterium
ACAGAAATCGCGCGCGGCGTGGTCAAGGACATCGGGTACGATCAGGACGGCTTTTCATACTATGGCGCCGACGTCGAGGTACTGCTCCACGGCCAGTCGCCCGACATCGCCATGGGCGTCGACGCCAAAAAGAAGAAGAACGGCGAAGAAGAGGGCGCCGGGGATCAAGGCATGATGTTTGGCTTCGCCTGCACCGAGAGCGAAGTCTATGAAAAAGGCTCCTTCATGCCGGCGCCGATTTATTTCGCGCACAAAATTCTCAAGGTGCTCTCGGAAAAACGCCGTTCCGGCGCGCTGTTCGATCTGCAGCCTGACGCCAAGAGCCAGGTCACGGTCAAATATGTTGAGGGAAAGCCGATCGGGTGCACCAAAGTCGTCGTCTCCACCCAACACAACGCGCAAAGCCGCAACGGCAAGAAATATTCGCCCGGCATGATCCGGGATATGATCGAGGATACCGTCGCATCGGCGCTGCCGAGCGGCTGGATGCCCAATAAGCCGAGTGACTTTCTGGTCAATCCCACCGGAAATTTCGTCATTGGCGGACCGGACGGAGACTGCGGTCTGACGGGACGCAAGATCATCGTCGACACTTATGGCGGCTATGCCCCGCACGGCGGCGGCGCCTTTTCCGGCAAGGATCCGACCAAGGTCGATCGCTCGGCGGCCTATGCCGCGCGTTATCTCGCGAAAAACGTGGTGGCGGCCGGACTCGCCGAACGTTGCACGATTCAGATCGCCTATGCGATCGGCGTCGCCGACCCGATGTCGCTCTATGTCGACACCCACGGCACCGGCAAGGTCGAAGAAGCCAAGCTGCAAAAACTGTTGCCCGAACTGTTTCCGCTGCGACCGACGAATATCCGGCGCAGTTTGAAACTGAGCCGGCCGATTTACCGGCGCACCGCCGCCTACGGCCATTTCGGCCGCGCTCCGGAAAAGAACGGCGGCTTCTCTTGGGAGCGGACGGATCTGGCCGACTCGCTCAGGCGCGCGTTGCGCTGAACGCCGTCATCGCATCCGCTTGCGCCGCCGGACTCGGCGAACGGCCGAGTGCATTCCTTGTTCGACCGGTGTTTACTCGACGCTCCGCCGTCGCGGAGATGACAGAGTGGCTGAAACTGCGGAGCGCCAACCCCGCGCGTTCTTTGGCCGGCGCAAGGGGCATAAATTGCGGCCGCGGCAGGCGCGCCTGATCGAGACGCTGCTGCCGCGCCTGGCCATCGATCTTGCGCGCCCGCCGCCGGTCGAATTGACTCCGCTCTTTGCGTTGCCAGTGACCGAAGTTCGGCTCGAGATCGGCTTCGGCGGCGGCGAGGGCATGATCGCGCAGGCCAAAGACAGTCCGCAAATCGGCTTTATTGGCGTTGAGCCTTTCGTCAACGGCATGGCAAAGGCTCTTGCCGCGATCGAGGCGAACGGCCTGCAGAATATCCGACTGCATTTCGACGACGCCCTGACCCTGATCGCGTGGCTGCCGGATTCCTCATTGACGTGCATCGATCTCGTTCATCCGGATCCCTGGCCGAAACGGCGGCACTGGAAACGCCGATTTGTGCAAGATGAAACGATCACGCGACTGGCGCGAATTCTGCGCCGTGGCGGCGAGTTTCGATTCGTGAGCGATATCGCAGATTACACCGCCTGGACGCTGCAGCGTCTTACGCGTTCGCGGAATTTCGAGTGGACGGCGCAATGCGCCGACGATTGGCATAATCCGTGGCCCGGTTTCACCGGCACGCGCTATTTCGCCAAGGCTGCGCGCGAACAGCGTGCGTCTTGTTTCTTGGTCTTCCGCAAGGTCTAAGGTCCGAAGTGGCTAGCCGGGTTCAAGCCGATCGGCTTGTTGCACCAGCCGAATGGCAATTGCCGGAAGTCTACTTAGACAGAGGCCGTGACGGATCGGCGCTTTGCGAGGCCCTTGCAAGACTCCCGAAAACGGCTATATTTATAATATCCGTCATGGATACCTCATAACGGTCGGATGATCCGAGCGGTATTGAGAGTGGGCCCCCCGGGACCCGCTCTTTTTTATTACCTGAGGCCAGACGACGCTTTGCACGATACCCGTTGCGGCCGAAGCAGGAGCAAAGCGGCAGGATCCCGACCGGAACCCTTATGAGTGTCCGAGGCAGCCAACGACACGGCCAAGGAGCCAACAGCACTGGCTCACGAGCATGAACGACAGATCGATCGAGGCTGAACGTTCCGAGTTCACACGCGAACCGCGGCTTATCACCGAGCCCGGCCGGGCAGCGCGGGTTGCCGCGTTTGCGGAGCCGGTTTTGGCCGGACTTGGCTATCGCCTTGTCCGCGTCCGCATATCGGGCTTTGCTGGCTGCACTGTGCAGATCATGGCTGAGCGGCCCGACGGAACGATGACAATCGAAGATTGCGAATTGGCTTCGCGCGCGCTATCGCCCGTGTTCGACGTCGCCGACCCGATCGAGGGACCCTATCGCCTGGAAATTTCTTCGCCCGGAATCGATCGGCCTTTGGTGCGCCGCTCAGACTTCGATCGCTATGCCGGCCATGTTGCTCAAGTCGAAATGCAGGTACCGATTGACGGCCGCCGGCGATTTCGCGGCGAACTCAACGGTACCGATGGGGGATATGCGCGCATCCGTTGTGACGCGGCGAGCGACGTTTTGCTGCGGATCGACGACATGATGGAAGCGAAGCTTGTGCTCACCGACGCGCTCGTTTCCGAATCGCTGCGTAAGAGCAAGCAGAATCAACGCAAGGAGACCGACTAATGGCGACCGTTAGCGCCAACAAACTCGAACTGCTGCAGATCGCCGAAGCGGTTGCCCGCGAAAAGGCGATCGATCGAAAGATCGTGCTCGGCGCCATGGAGGACGCGATCGCCAAG
>DASPWC010000031.1:0-4730 GCA_035622055.1 Xanthobacteraceae bacterium
ACCGAAAGAACTCTGGTCGTTACTCTGGCCGGTCCTAGTCGGGGGATTATTGAGCGTGGGATTGCAGCACTACGAGCCCCGGTTGCCGCGGATTCCGGCTGGCGACGTATTGATATTTGCCGACAGGGCAAGGCCCGCGGCCCGCGATTTGGCTGCGACCATGGAAGGGATCGACAAACTCTTGAAAGAATGGCCAGTGGCGGGTGTATTGTTCCTGACGCTGACGGTCATTCTGGTTGGAGCGCTGCTCACGGGTCATTGAGCCATGCCAGTTGCACACCCCGCGCCCCGTTATGCAATGGCAGATCGTCGCGTCGCCCTGCTTATCACGGTAGCGGTTGCTTCACTCGTCGGATTGCTTTTGCTGCCACCTATCTCTCAAGATCAGAGCTACCATGATTTCGCGGATCAGCGCACGCTGCTCGACATACCAAATTTTTGGAACGTCGTCTCAAATATTCCCTTCATCGCCATCGGAGCAGTAGGGCTACGGAAATTTGGTCGTCATCCGGCAACGATCCTACTCTTTCTCGGCATTTTGCTAACTGGATTTGGCTCGGCTTACTATCACCTCGAGCCAAGTGATCGGACGCTGTTCTGGGATCGGTTGCCGATGGCGATCAGCTTCATGGCGATCCTTGCCATTACAATAGAGGAACGTGTGGACAAAAGAGCGGGGTCTATTTTGCTTTGGCCGATGACAGCAATCGGCGTATTGAGTCTTCTGTTGTGGCGTTGGACCGGCGATTTGCGGCTTTACGTCTGGGTACAATTCTTTCCGTGCCTTGCGCTGCCGTTGATCTTCCTTCTGTTTCCCCCGAGATTTACTGGCACAAGTTACTGGCTGATGGCCGGCATGCTTTACGCGGTTGCAAAGCTCTTCGAGTTCTACGACAGCACAATCTATTCAGTAGGCTCCATTTTGAGTGGTCATACTCTCAAGCACTTGGCTGCTGCAGCCGCTTGTGGCGTAATCTTACGTTATTTTCAGAAGCGCCGGCCAATCACGGTCCGGGACGCCGCCGCCCAATAACAAGGATTATTCTCTGCCGGCGCGGACAATAACTATTTTCTGACTTTTTTCAAAAACCGTCGATTGCCGCAGTTGCTTCAACGTGGGCGAAAATAAATCGCCTTGTTGCGGCTGATGAAATGCGTTACATGAAAACGTGCGGCCGGCAATCATAATAATTTTTGCAGTTATAATTGGCGGTCTTTTGGCTTTCGACGCCTATGAGTATGACAGCCACTACCGTGAGGCCGCATGGGGGCAAATCAAACACCAAGCTGAGAAAGTAGAACACACGGTCGAGAATTGGCTGGAGAGCTCTACTCACTGAGCGGCGCCATCAAATTTTCGTTACACTTTGATTCGAGTGCATCGCGCGCCTTGCTCCCGCGTTCGCAGCGGTCGAGCTATCGCAGCGACGTTCTCGTTGAGCGCGCTCTCGGCAAAGGGAGCCGAGGTAGCTGATAGGCATTGTTCGGCATGCAAAAACCGCCAATTCCGCGGACAGACGCCATGCATTGATCGGAACTGATGAATCCGCAATTCATAGCCTGATCACCCATGCTCAACATTGCACACCATGGATAATTTTGCGCTTGGACTGATGTGCTGATCAGAGTCGTCGCGACGACCAAGTGGAAAATTTTCATCCATAACCTCGCCGCAATTTTCATAGATCGCCTCGCCACCATAGGGATTTTAAGGGATTTTAAGGGATTTTAAATGGTGCGATCTCATGAAATCCCGGTCTGGCCGGCCGCACCTTGATTTGAATCAAAGCCTTTACGAAACAAACCGCGACAACGCTGGTGCATCGCTCTTGCGACGCGCCGGAACGATCGGAGCTAGTGAAGGCAAAGGCCATTCTCATGGACCGGAAACCGGTACTGATTGATCTTGCGCTTCAGGGCGGAGGCTCTCACGGCGCCTTCACGTGGGGTGTGCTGGAGCGCCTGCTTGAAGAGCACTGGCTTCGGATCGCCGGTATTTCCGGCACGTCGGCGGGCGCAATGAACGCTGCGGTGCTGGCGGACGGATGGACCAAAGGGGGCGCCAAAGGAGCACGCGCCGCGCTTGAGAAATTTTGGCAGCGCGTCTCACAAGCCGCGGCCTTCAGCCTGCTGCAGCGTTCTCCCGTGGACCGTTTCATGGGCCGTTGGACGCTCGACACATCTCCCGGCTATGTCTTTATGGACTTGGTGTCGCGGGTTCTTTCGCCTTACGCACTCAATCCGCTGGACTTCAATCCACTGCGCCAGATTCTCGCCGAGTGCGTCGATTGTAATAAACTCATTCACTCGCCAATAAGATTATTTATTACCGCGACAAACGTGCGAACTGGGCGCGGCCGCATCTTTCGCAACGCCGAGATTACGGCCGATGTCCTGCTTGCTTCGGCGTGTCTTCCGACCATGTTCCGCGCCGTTGAGATCGACGGAGAGGCGTATTGGGATGGTGGTTTCACGGGCAATCCCACGATTACACCGCTGGTCCGCGAAACCGATGCCCACGATTCTATTCTGGTTCAGATCAATCCGCGAGAACGGACCGAAACGCCACGTAGCGCCGCGGATATTCTCAATCGGCTCAACGAAATTTCGTTTAATTCGCCGCTGATGAAGGAGCTGCGTATGATTGCGCTGCTCCGCCAGGTGGCGGATCCCGGAACCGGAGAAGGAGCGCGCTGGGCGCATATGCGTACGCATCGGATCATGACCGATATGTTGGCCCGATTCGGAGCCTCGTCGAAGCTCAACGCCGAGTGGCCATTCCTGGAGATGTTGCGAACAGAGGGACGCCGAGCCGCGAGCGAATTTTTGGATGCAAACGGCAAAGATCTTGGCAAGCGTTCCACCGCCGATTTGGACGCGCTTCTGACGGAGTGCTGAATGGGCCTGCTCGGAATCCTGGTTGGGCTCGGTCTGTTGATCTGGCTCGCCTTCCGCGGCTGGAGCGTGTTGCTGCTCGCTCCTGCCGCCGCCCTGGTCGCCGCGGCGTTTGGCGGAGACCCGTTGCTCGCCAATTGGACGCAAACTTTCATGGGCAGCGCGGCGCGCTTCCTGGCGCAATTCTTTCCGATTTTTCTGCTCGGTGCGATTTTCGGTAAGCTCATGGAGGATAGCCACTCGGTGTTGGCGGTCGCCGACTTCATGACGAAGCGCCTGGGCGAGCGCCGCGCAATGCTCGCAGTAGTGCTCGCCGGCGCATTCGTGACCTACGGCGGCGTCAGTTTATTCGTCGCCTTCTTCGTGCTCGCGCCCATGGCGCAAGCGCTGTTTCGCGCGGCCGCCATTCCGCGCCGGCTGATGCCGGCAGCGATCATACTCGGCACCTCGACCTTCACGATGTCGGCTTTACCGGGCACGCCGTCGATTCAGAACGCCATCCCGATGCCGTCCTTCGGTACGACGCCGTTCGCCGCGCCTGGACTCGGCATCATTGCATCGGTCGTCATGCTCGGCTGCGGCCTGTGGTGGCTGATGCGCGCCGAGGCCGCCGCGCGCCGCGCCGGCGAAGGTTACGGGGCGGAAGCATCCGACACGGCAGATGAGGCGGCGGAGGACGAGATTGTTCGCGAACGCGCGACCACGGCGCGCGAATTCGATCCGGCGGAAATCCATCACGGACATCAAAGCGATTCCGCGCCGCCGGCGTTGCTGGCCGCGCTGCCGCTCATCGTCGTCGTCGCGGTCAATCTTTTGATGTCGCTCATCGTGCTGCCGCGGCTCGACTTTTCGTTCCTGGCCGAAGAACGCTGGGGCGCGACCTCGATTTCCGCCGTGGCCGGCGTCTGGTCCGTGGTGGTCGCACTCGCCGCCGCGATCGTAACCGTCATTCTTTGCAACCGCAGCCGTTTGACCGCGCTGCGCCAAAGCATGGATGCGGGCGCCAACGCGTCCGTTCTGCCAGCTGTGAGCGTCGCGAGTCTCGTCGGGTTCGGTGCGGTTATCGCCGCGTTACCTGCTTTCGCAGTCGTGCGTGATTGGGTGCTGGGAATAGAAGGCGGCCCGCTCGTTTCGCTCGCCGTTGCGACAAATGTGCTCGCCGCGCTCACCGGTTCGGCGTCGGGTGGATTGACGATCGCGCTCGATGCGCTCGGCCAAACCTACATGACGATCGCGGCGCAGACGGGACTGAGCCCGGCGCTGATGCACCGCGTCGCCGTGATTGGCTCGGGAACGCTTGATATTCTGCCGCATAACGGCGCGGTCGTCACACTGCTCGCGGTCTGCGGATCTACACACCGCGAAAGCTATTTCGATATCGTCATGGTCGGGATTGTCAGCGCCATTCTCGCTCTCGTCACCGTCATCGCGCTCGGTACCGCGTTTGGATCGTTCTGAAGGCGTCGTGGAGATCGTATGCGCGGCGACGACGGCAGGGTTACGGAAGAAACCTTGCGGTTCATGAGACCTGGAAGCTATTGTCTTCGACGGGGTTGGTAGAAAGGTGGGCCACGCTATGGTTGCACGCGTCTCGAACGCTCTCTGCCACTTGCTGCTAGAGGGTTTTGTCTTGTCAGCGCTCGCGGCGGTTCTTGCCACCTGCAATCAGAACACGGAAGCAGCCGCACCGGAATCTCGTCCAGTTCGAACCGTAACGGTCGAGAAACGCGAGGCCGGCACGCCGGTCACGCTCACGGGCCGCATCGAAGCCGAAGACGAAGTGGACCTCGGTTTTCGAATCTCGGGGCGCCTTCTGGAAAACAACGGCAGGCTCG
>DASPWC010000032.1:0-4046 GCA_035622055.1 Xanthobacteraceae bacterium
TGATTCGCGCCAATCACATCGCGGCGGCTCATTAGAGCGCAATCGCTTCAAGCTGGATCGATTGCGTCAGGCTAGTTCTCGGTACTGGCAGCGACGCCCTGGGGTTTGCCGACCACGGTGACCAAGAGCCCTTTGTCGAGCAGCCGTTTGGCGACGCGCTGCGCGTCCGCAAGCGTCACCGCGTTGATCATCTCGGGACGCTTTGTGAAATAATCCGAGCCGAGGCCGTCGAGCTGCAATTGCACCATGAACTCGGCAATCTTGCCGGACGTGTCGAGATTGAGCGCAAACGAGCTGTTAAGATAGTTCTTGGCCTCGTCGAGCTCCGCCGCGGTCGGACCCGTATCGGCGAGCCGGCCGATTTCTTTTTCAATCAGATCGACGGTTTCGCCGGCGCGGTCGGCGCGGGTTGCGGTGCCGCCGACAAACAATGCGGCATGATCGAGCCAGACCAAACTATCGGACACGGAATAGGCAAGCCCGCGCTTTTCGCGGACTTCCCGATAGAGCCGCGAATCCGCCGAACCGTCGCCGAGAATGTGGTTGACGATATAAGCCGCCATGAAATCGGGATCGTTGCGCGCGATTCCAGGCCCGCCGAAATCGACGACGGTCTGCGGCACATCGAGGCTCACGTCGATGCGCCGGCCGAGCCCCTGAGGTATGGCGTTCGCAACCGGTGTCAGGTCAGGCTTCTCCGGCAGCGCTCCGAAGACCCGGTCGAGCAACGGTTTTAATGTCTCCGCATCAATGTCGCCGACCACGGCGATCTTGAGATTTTGCCGGGCCATCACCCGGTGCGCATAGGCGCTCAAATCATCGACGGTAATGTTCGCCACGGTTTCCGGCGTGCCGTTGACCGAGCGGCCGTAAGGATGGCCTTCGAAGGCCGTCTCCCACCAGCGCCGGCTGGCGATATCGACGGGGTTTGTCGTCTCGCGACGCAGCGACGAGAGAATTTGCGCACGATCGACTTCCACGTCCTTGGCATCGAAACGCGGCGCGGTCAGAGCGAGCTGCAACAGATCGAATGCCTCATCGCGATTCTCGGTCAGCGTGCGCATCGAGCCTCGGATCGTGTCGCGCTGCGCGCTGAACCCCATCTCGATTGCCTTGCGTTCGAGCCGATCCGAGAACTCGGTCGAATCCAAATCGCCTGCGGCGGAACCGAGCAAGGCAGCGATCAGATTTGAGGTGCCGGATTTGCCTGGCGGATCCTGGACCGCTCCGCCGGCAAATGCGAATTCGACGGTAATCAGAGGGACCGCCGGCTCATGCACGAGCCAGGCTTTGATGCCGCCCGGCGTGGTAACGCTTTCGATTGTCGTGGCTTGCGCAGACGCCGCGAATACGAGCCACGCCGCCGCGGCCGCTATGGCAGCCGCCGCGCGCGCCAAGCGGCGCCAAAATGAATGCGCGCCGGCGCCGCCGAGCCTGGTGTAGGATCTGATAGGTGAAATGGCGGTCACGAGCGTTTCTCCTCAGACTGTAGGCTTTTGACGAGATAGCCCGTTACCGAGCGGCGGCGGTCAAGCCAAGTGCGAGCAGCTTGCTGCACGGCATTGGCGGTGACGGCGCGAATGCGGTCCGGCCACCCGCGCACGTCGTCGACCGTCTGGCCCGTCGCAAGCGCCGAGCCGTACCACCGCGCCAAGCTCGCTTGGTTGTCCTCGGCGTAGACGGCATCGGCAATGAGCCGGGTCTTGGCGCGATCTAGCTCGTCGGCCGTTACACCGTGGTCGCTAATATCGGCAAGGACGGCGTCGATGCCGGCTTCAACCTCATGCAGCGAAACGCCCGGCTTCGGCAAACCGTAGACGCCGAATTTGCCGTAATCGAGCGCCGTGCCGGAATAATAAGCGCCGGCGTTGAGCGCAATCCCTTTGTCCAGCACCAAACTGCGATACAGGCGGCAATTGTCGCCATTGCCAACCACGTGCGCG
This sequence comes from Xanthobacteraceae bacterium, assembly GCA_035622055.1. Lineage (GTDB taxonomy): Bacteria > Pseudomonadota > Alphaproteobacteria > Rhizobiales > Xanthobacteraceae > BOG-931. The sequence goes on from DASPWC010000032.1 coordinate 1,944, forward strand.
AGCACGTCGAGCGCTTCGCTCTCGCCGGGTTTCGCGGTGCTCTCCGAGGGAACGAGATAGTCACGGCTTACGCTTGGCTGCTCGACCCGAATATCGGCAAGGGTCACAGTGCGCGCCGCCTCTTGCGGCGGTTCCTTGGGCCGCAGCCGCGGATTGGTCTCGGCGCGGTCCGGTACCTTGCCGTAGGTTTCCTCGGCATCGGCTTTGACTTCGTCGGCGGTGACGTCGCCGGCAACGACAACAATGGCGTTGTTCGGACTGTAAAAGCGGCGATAGAACGCCAGCGCATCGACCCGACCGAGTTTTTCAATTTCCTGCCGCCAGCCGATAACCGGCCGGCCATAGGGATGGTTGAGGTAAAGCGCGGCGTCCATCTGCTCGCTCAACCGCGCAGAAGGATTGTTGGCAACTCGCATATTCTGTTCTTCGAGAACGACATTGAGCTCCAGCCGCACCACGTTGTCGGTGAGCACAAGCCCCGTGATGCGGTCGGCTTCCAGCACCATCATCTGTTTGAGGCGGTCGCGCGGCACGCGCTGGTAGAAGGCGGTATAGTCACTGGTGGTGAAAGCATTCTCTTGACCGCCGATCGCGGCAATGCCGCCCGAGAACGCGTCGGCGGGATTTTTTTCAGTACCTTTGAACATCAGATGTTCGAGAAAATGCGCGAGCCCGGATTTGCCGGGCGTCTCGTCGGCGGCGCCGATTTTGTACCAGATCATATGGGTGACCACTGGAGCGCGATGATCGGGCACCACAACGACTTCAAGGCCGTTGGACAGGGTGAAATGGCTCACATCGGCCGCAGCCGCGGTGCGCCCGCCACTTGCGGCCGCTCCAGCCAGCGCGAGAATGAGCATCAGGAATCTAACCACGGTGCGACCTCCAGCGAGCGTATGCATTTCGAGCAGAGCCCGGCTTTCCTTGCGAGCGGACATTTTCGTGAAACTGGAGCTCGCCACAAATTCGTTCGCGGTGAGCTCACGACAAATCAGCGTTGGGCAGAGGCAGCACCTCGGCTTTACCGCACCGGCTCCATGCGCTCGCCGAGCGTCTGTGGCTTGGCGTTTTTGCGCTCCGGCGGAATCCCATACGGCTGGTCCGGAGACGGCGTCTGATACCCGACAGGCGGATCGGTAAGGTTCGCTCGCGCCGGCTCGCCCGTGAACGTTCCATATTCTTCTTTGTTGAACCAATCGAAGCTAAAGAAACTCTTGTGCGGCGTTTCGACGCCGCTGGAGGCTGCGACACTTGCCTGAGTCTGCTTCGGCATCAGCTCGTCCGGCCGCAACGGGCGCCCTTCGTCGATAACCCGATCACCCTCGACGTGCACCTGTTCCTTGACCGTCGCTTGACGTTTTTTGAAGTCCGGATCCTGGGGCCAGTTTGGCGCGGGCTCGTGGTTGGTCGAGATCGGCGGAGGCAAATTGCGATTCGGCGGCACGACCAAGGGCGAGCGTTCGCTATAATTGATTTCGTATTCCGGGTGGTCGGGATCGGGCAGTCCGATCGCTTTAAGGACCTGAGACCCAAAGGTCTGACCGGAGGGGTCATCGTAGTCGCCGGCTCGGGCAACTGAATTTTGCGCGCACATCGCAAGCGCAGCGAATGAGACCCCAAACCCGACGCGCAGAAGCCGCGTTGTGCCGCGTTTGCGACCATTCAAAACGCAGCCGACAATTCGATCTAGCGGCATAGCTTTACACCCCAAGCCTCATCCCAAGCGTCAAGCCCAGGCGGAACCCCGGCGGAACACCATGGGCGGCACCGATGTGCCGCTATAGCGGAGCGACCCCGACTAAACCCAAGCGCAGCGTCGGTTTTTCGCGACGCAACTAACTTTATAGGCCCGATCAGGGCGCTTTTGCGGCACCCCCACGCAGCAGCGATTCATACAGCAGAGCGGCCACACCCGCAACAATCGCCACGTCGGCCAAGTTGAACACGTACCAGCGGAATTCGAAGCCGGACGTTTCGATATGGAAAAGCACGAAGTCCATAACCCCGGGCCAATGCAGCCGGTCGAGGGCGTTGCCCACCGCGCCGCCGATAATAAGTCCGAGCGCCGCGGCGGTTAACCGCGAGGTGGCCCGCGTCAGCCAG
>DASPWC010000033.1:0-3436 GCA_035622055.1 Xanthobacteraceae bacterium
GTCGGCGGCACGCATACCGCGGTGATGGCGGCGGCGCTTGCCAATGGGACGACCGTCATCGAGAACGCGGCGCGGGAGCCCGAAATCGTCGACGTCGCCGACTGCCTCAACAAGATGGGCGCGCGCATCTCCGGAGCGGGAACGCGGCAAATCGTCATTGAAGGCGTTCCAGGATTAAAAGGCGCCCGGCACGCGGTGCTGCCTGACAGGATCGAGACGGGCACCTACGCCATGGCCGCCGCCATGGCCGGCGGCGACGTCGTGCTGCAGAACGGACGGCCGGAACTGTTGCAGGCGGCGCTCGACGTGCTTATGCGCGCCGGCGTCTCCGTCCTGCCGACCAACCAAGGCATTCGCATCGTTCGCAATGGCGCAGGCCTCGCGCCGGTCGATGTCACGACGGCGCCGTTTCCGGAATTCCCGACCGACCTGCAGGCGCAGCTCATGGCGCTCATGACACGCGCGCGCGGCATCTCGCATATAACCGAGACGATTTTCGAGAACCGCTTCATGCACGTCGGCGAACTGACGCGGCTCGGCGCGCGTATCCACCTCGACGGCGAACGGGCCACCGTCGAAGGCGTCCCGCAGCTCAAAGGCGCGCCGGTCATGGCGACCGATTTGCGCGCTTCGGTTTCGCTCGTTATCGCAGCGCTCGCCGCCGAAGGCGAAACCATCGTCAATCGCGTCTATCACCTCGACCGCGGCTTCGAGCGCCTGGAAGACAAGCTGGGACGCTGCGGTGCGGCCATCGAACGGCTGTCAAGCTAGAGCGCTCGCTTAATTGAAGCGGGCTCTAGATTTTTAATCAGGCATGGTCTTTTCGGAAAACCGGTTTCAACAATTCCGTATCATGCCCTAAGCCGCAAGCGCGCGCATGAGGCGATAGAGCCGCGACTGGCCTTCGAAACCAATGCCGGGGCGGTCGGATAGCGTCAAATAGCCGTTCTCCAGGCGCGCGTCGTCGGCGAAGCCGCCGAAATCGCCGAATACGCCCGGATAGGACTCCGCGCCGCCGAGCCCGAAGCCCGCGGCGATGGCGAGCGACATCTGGTTGCCCCCGTGCGGAAACATCAAGCTGCGCGGCCATTGATGCTGCCCCAGCATGACGAGCGTGTGCGCATATTGCACGATGCCGTAGGCTTGCGGCGGATCGACCTGGATGACGTCATTGCGCTGCGGCTTGAGGCCGCCGAACCGCACCAGGTTTTCGACGTCCTGAGTGGAAAAGAGGTTCTCGCCGGTCGATAGCGGCGCGTCGTAGACGCTGGCGATCTCGGCAAGGAGCGCGAAGTCGAGCGGATCGCAGGGCTCTTCGAACCAGCGCAGGCCGAACGGCGCAAGCCCGCGCGCATAAGCGAGCGCGTCGCCGCGGCCGAATTTCGAATTGGCGTCGACGGCGAGCTTGCCGCCGCGCGGCAGAATCGATTTGACCGCCTCGACGCGAGAAAGATCGTCGGCAAGCGGCATGCCCCCGACTTTCATCTTCACCATCGTGTAGCCGCTATCGAGATGCGCCCGCATCTCGTCTTGCAGATCTCGCGTGGTCTTGCCAGGCGCATACCAGCCGCCGCCGACATAGCAAAACACCTTGTCCGTGACTTTGCCGTCGTTGTAGCGCTCGGCCAAAAGCCGGTGCAGCGGCTTGCCGGCGATCTTGGCGACGGCGTCCCATATCGCGACTTCGATCGTGCCGATCCCGATCGACCGCTCGCTATGACCGCCGGATTTTTCGTTCTGCATCATCACGGCGAGAATTTTCACCGGCGAGAAATTGTCGCCGGCTTCGTTGAGAAGCGAACGCGGCTCCGCTTTGAGAATGCGTGGGATGAATCGGGCGCGCATCTGCGCGCCGCAGGCGTAGCGGCCGGTCGAGTTGAAGGCGAAGCCGCGCACCGCCTCGCCGTCGCGCTTGACGTCGGTGATGACGGCGACCACCGACGTCGTCATCTCGGAAAAATCAATGCTCGAATTGGCGAGCGAGGAATTCAGCGGGACCGCGGTCTCGCGGATATCGACAATGCGCATGCGTTCCTTTTATGAGATCGTTCATTAGTGGAGAGTGCTCAATCCACGCGAATTCCCGCCGCCTTGATGACCTTATCCCATCGTGCCGCTTCGGACTTGATCCGTTCCTCGAACTGGTCGGGACTATTGGCAATGGCAACGAAGCCGAGCGCGTCGAGCTTCTTTTTGATTTCGGGGTCGGCGGCCATTTTCACGATGGCGGCGTTCCATTTGTCGATGATCGCTTTCGGCGTTCCGGCCGGGGCCAGGATTCCAGTGAGCGTGTCGCTTTCGAGGTCGGCAACGCCTTCCTCGCCGCTGGTCGGCAGATCGGGGAGCGCCGCCACGCGCTCTTTGGCGAGGATGGCGATCCCTCTCAGGCTGCCGTCCTTAATATTGCCGATCGCCGGCGGCAAAGCGGTGAACGCAATCGGGGTGTGATCGCCGAGCGTGGAATTGATCGCAAGCGGCGCGCCGTTAAACGGCACCGTCACGAGATCGAGATCGTAGATTTGCTTGAACAACTCGCCGGCAAGATGCGGCGTCGAGCCGGTCGCGGGCTGCGCGAAACTGTACTTGCCGGGATTAGCCTTGATGAGGCCGGTCAGCTCTTTCAGATTGTGCGCCGGCACCGCGGGATTGACGGTGACGACATTGGGTGAGGCGGCGACCAGCGAGATTGGAGAGAAGTTCTTGATCGGGTCGTAGCCGATCTTGCTGTACATGCTTGGATTGATGATGAATCCGGTCGAGACGACAACGATGGTATAGCCGTCGGGCGCGGCGCGCGCGGCGGTTTCCACGCCGAGATTGCCGCCGGCGCCCGGCATGTCCTCGACATAAAGCTGCTGACCCCACGCGTCGGACAATCGCTCCGCCACCAAGCGCCCGATCACGTCGGTGGGGCCGCCGCCGGCGAATGGCACGATCATGCGCACCTTGTGATCCGGATAACTGTCCGCGGCTTGGCTTGGCGCGGCAGGCAGTCCAGCCGTCAGGAGGCTTGCACAAAACACGAATAGACGAACGGCGATCGTCCGCATTACATGCTCCTCCCTTGACCGGCGGCAATGCTATCATCGCCGCGCCTTCCGCACGAGCATATGCGACAAATCGTTTTCATCCAGCACCAAGCGATGGGGAGCGAGGAAAACCAATGGCCGGGCGCAAAGTGACGCGAGACGATCTCCGCCAAGCCGCGGAGAAATACAAGAACTGGGGCAAATGGGGTCCTGACGACGAGATCGGCACGCTCAATTATACGCAAGCCGAAGACATCGTCGCGGCGGCTCGGCTGGTCAAGAAGGGCAAGGTGATTTCGCTCGCGCTCAATTTCGACAATAACGGCCCGCAAGGCGGCAAAACCAATTATCCGGCGCTGGGCCGGATCAATCCGCTGCATACGATGCTGCGCACCGGGACGGATGCC
>DASPWC010000034.1:0-2795 GCA_035622055.1 Xanthobacteraceae bacterium
GTCAAGGACGCCGATAAGCCACGTATTCTTGAGGCAACCCGCCTTCTTGCCAGCCTGGGATTCCGCGTCATGGCGACCTCGGGAACGCAGCGCTATCTCGCCGAACAGGGTGTCCAGGCGGTTAAGATCAACAAGGTGGCCGAAGGCCGGCCGCATATCGTGGACGCCATCAAAAACGGCGAAGTTCAGCTGGTTTTCAATACGACCGAGGGCGCCACCGCACTCGCGGACAGCCGTTCGCTGCGCCGCGCAGCCCTCTTGCATAAAGTGCCGTACTACACCACTCTCTCAGGGGCCGTCGCTGCAGCGCAGGGCATCAGAGCCTATCTCGGGGGTGACCTCGAGGTATGTGCGCTGCAGACTTATTTCGGGGCCGGATCTTCGGAGCGGCCACAGCGACGGCACGTGTAAAGCCAGTTTTCCCTGTCGCGCGGCCGGGCGATGCTTCGGTCCGCGACGGGATTTTTGACTCTGCTGTGAGGAGGTTTGAGACTGATGGACAAGATCCCCATGACGGCGGAGGGCTACTCGGCGCTGGAAGCCGAGCTCAAGCATTGCCAGCAGGTGGAGCGGCCTCGGATCATCCAGCAGATTACCGATGCGCGCACCCACGGCGACCTTTCCGAGAACGCCGAATATCATGCGGCCAAGGAATCGCAGTCGCTCAACGAGGGCCGCATTGCGGAACTCGAGGACAAGCTCGCGCGCGCAGAAGTCATTGATGTTTCTAAGCTTTCCGGTGACATGATTACCTTTGGCGCGACCGTCACATTGATCGACGAAGACACCGACAAAAAAGCGGTTTGGCAGATCGTCGGCGAACCGGAGGCCGATGCCAAGAAAGGCAAGATCTCCATCACCTCGCCGCTGGCCCGCGCGCTGGTTGGAAAGAAAAAAGGCGCCCAGGTCGAGGTCGTCACGCCGGGCGGCGCCAAGGCCTACGAGGTAATGAAGGTAGAATGGAAGTGATTCATCGCGCTATCGCCATCCGGGTGTGAGCGCCGATCGACCGCAAACCGAAATCGCCTGCGTTTGTCTTATGGACTGGTGCCGCGCCAACCAGCGCGGCGCAAGCCCGTGGATGGGGGTTGCATATCTTGCATAGCTCCTCAGAATCCTTAGATAAAGAAACCGCGCGCGGTGGCAGCCGAGGTTTCACCGAGCCCATCTTGTGGGACGTCAGGCCGTTGATCCTCCTGCCGCAACAATTGGGGTAAGCCGGTGCCCAATAGCACTAACGCCAAGGTCGTGATCATCGGGTCTGGACCCGCGGGTTATACGGCGGCGATCTATGCCGCGCGCGCGATGCTCGATCCGATCCTTATCCAAGGCATCACGCCGGGCGGTCAGCTGACGATCACCACCGATGTCGAGAACTATCCGGGCTACGCCGACGTCATCCAGGGGCCGTGGCTCATGGAGCAAATGCAGAAGCAAGCGGCCCATGTCGGCGCCAAGCTTGTGGCCGATCACGTCAATGCGGTGGACCTTTCGCGGCGGCCGTTTCGCATCGCCTGCGATTCGGGCGACGTCTACTTCGCCGACACGTTAATTCTGGCGACTGGAGCGCAAGCGCGCTGGCTCGAATTGCCTTCCGAGCAGAAATTCCGCGGCCACGGCGTTTCCGCCTGCGCCACATGCGACGGCTTTTTCTATCGCGACAAAGAAGTGCTGGTGATCGGCGGTGGCAATACGGCGGTCGAGGAAGCGCTGTTTCTCACCAATTTCGCTTCGAAAGTCACGCTGGTCCATCGCCGCGATGGGTTGCGCGCCGAGCGCATTTTGCAGGAACGGCTCTATCAGAACCCGAAGATTTCGGTGCTCTGGAATACCGTGCTGGCGGACGTGACCGGCGACGACAATCCGCTCAAGGTCAAAGGCGCGGTGCTGCGCCACGTCAAGACCGGCGACATTGCGGAGCGGCCGGTTGACGGCATTTTCATCGCCATCGGCCATTCGCCGGCGACCGAACTGGTGGTTGGACAAGTCGAGATGAAACCGTCGGGCTACGTCAAAACCGCTCCGCATTCCACCGCGACTTCGGTGCCGGGCCTGTTCGCCGCGGGCGACGTCGCCGACGAGGTCTATCGGCAGGCAGTCACCGCGGCGGGTCTGGGCTGCATGGCGGCGCTAGAAGCCGAGAGATTTCTGGCGGCACACGGCGAAGCCGAGCCGCGCATGGCGGCGGAGTGAACGCCGCCGCGGCGCGCGGCATAGTCAGAAAGCATGCAAATGGATTGGGATAAGCTCAAGGTGTTTCATGCCGCGGCGGAAGCCGGCAGCTTCACGCATGCCGGCGAGCAGCTCGGGCTCTCGCAGTCGGCCGTGTCGCGCCAGGTCAGCGCCCTCGAACAGGAACTGACGGTTTCGCTGTTTCACCGGCATGCACGCGGATTGATCCTCACCGAGCAGGGCGAATTGCTGTATCGCACGGCACACGACGTGTTCATGAAGCTTGAAGCGGCGCGCGCGAAGCTCACCGACAGTCGCGAACGACCGAACGGCGATTTGCGGGTGACGACGACGCCGGGCATTGGCGTGCATTGGCTCACGCCGCGGCTCGGCGAATTCGCCGACTTGTATCCCGAAGTGCATATCACGCTTCTGACCACCGACGAGGAACTCGACCTCGCCATGCGCGAGGCGGATGTCGCCATCCGTTTGCGGCAGCCGACGCAGCCCGACCTCATCCAACGCAAGCTGTTTTCGGTGCATTTCCACGTTTACGCTTCGCCCGAATATCTGAAGAAGTTCGGCACGCCGCGCACTTTGGAGGATCTCGACAGCCATCGGCT
>DASPWC010000035.1:0-6210 GCA_035622055.1 Xanthobacteraceae bacterium
GGCGGGCCATCCGCATGTCGCTTCATAAGGAGGATATGCCATGCGAACTTTCGACTTAGCACCCCTCTATCGTTCGACCGTCGGCTTTGACCGTCTGTTCTCGTTGCTCGACCAGGGCCTCGAGGGCGGCGCTCCGGGCTACCCGCCCTACAATATTGAGCGGACCGGCGAAAACGCTTATCGCGTTTCCGTGGCCGTTGCCGGCTTCAACGATCCCGAGCTTTCGGTCGTAGCCAAAGAAAACACGCTGACCATCCGCGGCGAGAAAAACGCCAAAGAGGAAGAGAAGCGCGGTGACGTGCTCTACCAGGGCATTGCGGCGCGCAGCTTCGAGCGCGTGTTTCAGCTTGCCGATTTCGTCCAGGTGAAGGGCGCGAGCCTCGAAAACGGTCTCCTGCACGTTGATCTCGTGCGTGAGATCCCCGAGGCGAAAAAGCCGCGCTCGATCCCGATCAACGGTAAGGCCAATGGCCCGACCGTGATCGAGAACCAGAAGGCTGCGTAATCGAGCCTGTTGCGTAAGCGTTTGTGTCAAGCGCCCCGGTTTTTCCGGGGCGCTTTTTTACGGCACGGTCTGGAATAAAGTTTGCCCAGACGCGAGCCGTGCGATCCGCCATCTGCCGAAAAGCTCGACCGGCAAGGTTCAGTCGTTAATCGCCGGAACGCCGGACCCTTTGGCTGGCTTGGCCGACGGCGAAGCCGGTTTCGGCGCCGTTGACGCCGCCGTGGTGGCGACGGTGGTGCTGTCGTCAGGCTTTTTGTCTGGTACGGATGCGGCCGCGGGCGGCGCGCCTCGAGAAGGTTTGGCGGCGGCGGCGATCGCCGGGCGCGGGCGCGGCAACGGAGGCCCAACGATGGAATGCGCCGATTGCTGATGCGGCGGCAGCGCCAAGGAATCCTGGTCCGTCGGCGACGAGGCAGCGGGAGCGCCGACCCGCGGTAGCGATCCGTCCGGCGGACCCAATCCGTCAGGTGGCAGCATTTCTTGAGAGAGCGGCATGTCGTCGGCCGACGCCTCGTCGGAAGCCGGCGGCATCACGACGGGCCGAGAAGCTTCCGGGTCGTAAACGCGCGGTCCATAAGGAGCCGAACCATAATCGCCCCGGGCATATCCGGCGAGCCCGTAAAATCCCGGGCCTGGAACGATGCGAATGGCGTCCCGGATCGCACCGGTGCGCGCGTCGACGAGGACTCGCATGAGAATGCCGCGGAAGTCTGTCGCCCGCAGGACATACGTGGTGCCTTCGCGTAATGGCGGCGCCAGAGGATTGAATCCGGCGGCGCGCACGGTGCGGAGGATTTCATAGGGCGGTACGAAGCCGGTGACGGGCGCCGGTGGCGGCATCAGCGAGGCCGATGGCGGCGATTGAGCGTTGGCCGAAACGGCGGCCAAGATCGGAAGCAAGATCGGGAGCGCGATTGGAACCGCGACCACACGCGCGAATGGACCCGTTCCGAATCCCCTGCGACGCACGATAAAAGCCCTCGCCCTCATCCCGTACGACTGCCCGCCGCAAAGATTAACACCAATTGAGGCGACGCTTGGGCGCGACTTAACTCATGATCCGGAAAAACCCCGATCCGGAAAAAAGCCTGCCTTGATTTGATCCGGGGTGGCGAGCGAATTTACGAAAAGTTCATGACCTGTCAAATACCTAGAGCCGCATTGATCCGGCCTGGACTTTTAGAACTTTTTACAAAGGGTCACGAACCGTTCGATATCCTGCTCGCTCGTGGCGAATGAGGTGACGAGCCGGACCAGAATCTTGTCCGCATTCACATCCAGGCTTCGCCTGGTGCGCACGTAGTAATCGGCGCCCGCTGCCCTAAGCGTGACATCGAGCGCGCGCGGCAGCATCACGAAAAGCAGGTTGGCCTCGACAGGCCAGACCGGGTTCAGGCCGATGGCGCTGAGGGCCTCAGCCAGCCTATCGGCCATGGCATTGGCATGGCGCGCCAGCGCCAGCCAGCGATCGTCGGCAAGGTAAGCCAGGATCTGCGCGGCGATAAAACGGTGCTTCGAAAGAAGGTGGCCGCCGCGCTTGCGGCGCTCGCCGAAACTCGCCGCGGCGCTGGCGTCGAAGAAAATCACCGCTTCGGCGGCAAGCGCGCCGCCTTTGGTGGCGCCGAACGAGAGCACATCGACTCCGCAGCGCCATGTCATCTCGGCGGGCGATGCATTGAGCCGGACGAGCGCATTGGCGAAACGCGCGCCATCCATGTGCACGGCAAGCGAGCGCCCACGGGCCAGTTCGGCGAGGGCTGCGATTTCATTGGTTCGGTAAATGGTTCCCGCCTCGCTGGCTTGGGTGATCGACAGCGCCGACGGGACCATCTGATGCGGGCTGTGCCCGCCATAACCGGCGAGTGCGGCTTGGAGGACCTCGCCGGTGATCTTGCCGCCTTTGCCGGCAAGCCCCTCGAGCCTGAGGCCGTGACCGAAGAATTCCGGCGCGCCGCATTCGTCGGTCGCGATGTGGGATTCGGCGTGGCAAAGAACGACGCCCCAGGGCGGCGAAACCTGCGCCAGCGCCAGCGCGTTCGCCGCGGTGCCTGTCGGCACCAGGAAAGCCGCCACCTCTCGCTCGAAAATATCGCTGAAGCGGCGTTCGACCGATTGGGTCCAGTCGTCATTGCCGTAGCCGCGTGCATAGCCGCGGCTCGCTGCCACGATGGCATCGAGAATGTCTGGCGCGATTGGCGCCGTGTTGTCGCTGGCGAAATTCATCGTGGGGAACCTAAAGCATGATCGGAAAAAGTAAAAACCGGTTTTCCGAAAAATCATCCCCATCAAATATCTAGAGGCGCAATCGATTTCCTGAGACGGCTGCGGCTTTTGAATCTTTCGGACTTGCCGGCGCCGGCAAAATGCGGATCGGCGCGGAAGGATCAACGGGCCGGCCACGCGCCGGAAGGTTCGCATTGCACTCGCGCGCTTCCCATGATCCACTTGGAGCCGGAAGCCCAATAGGAGCGCGGCGTCGTCAAACCGACGGCGGCTTGAACGGGCGGCTTTTCCGCTCCCTTTTGGGCCGTGCCGCTTGTGTTGGTGCTGGGAATTTGTCATGGTTGTATAGGACAGCATTGCTGTCCCAATTGAGGATCCCAAAGTGCGCGGTCGGACTTTAAGTCCGACGAGACGCGCGGATCGGTCGCCGGGTGGCGAGGGCGCGCCGGACGGCGGCAAGAATAGCAACCGGCGGCCGTCGAGCGGCACGAAGGTTGCCTCCAAGATGAGTAGCTCGCCCTGGCGCAGGACGGCATTGTCCTGGGCAGGGTGAATTGCGCCAGACCCTCGATGCCGCGCGTTTCGGGGGGCCTGCGAGGAGTGCGTGGACGATGGACGCGTCTGGTTTCGGCTTGTTTGATCCGGCGCTGGAAAAAGATTCCTGCGGAGTCGGTTTTATTGCCGATATCAAAGGACGCAAATCGCACAAGATTGTCGAAGATGCCCTGACGATCCTTCTCAATCTGGAGCATCGCGGCGCAGTCGGCGCCGATCCGCGCGCCGGCGACGGCGCCGGCATTCTGGTGCAAACGCCGCACAGGTTTCTCGCCAAGAAAGCAGCCGCGCTCGGCATCGCGCTGCCGCCGCCCGGACAATATGCGGTCGGCGCGCTCTTCATGCCGCACGATAAAGCGTGGCGCCAGGAGGTCATGGATACCTACGCGGCCGTGGCCGCGCAGGACGGCATGACCCTTCTGGGCTGGCGCGACGTGCCGACGAACAATTCGACGCTCGGCGAATCCGTCAAGCCGACCGAGCCGGTGCACATGCAGGTTTTCCTTGCGCGCAACCCGGCGGTCACGTCCGAAGAAGCGTTCGAGCGCCGGCTGTACATTCTGCGCAAGACGATTTCGAGCACGCTCTACGGCAAGCGCGCGCGCAACACGTCCTATTATTATCCGGTTTCGATTTCGTGCCGCACGCTCATCTACAAGGGCATGTTCCTGGCCGATCAGCTCGGCGCCTATTATCCCGATCTGCACGATCCGGACTTCGAGAGCGCCTTGGCGTTGGTGCATCAGCGTTTCTCGACCAATACGTTCCCGACCTGGTCGCTGGCGCACCCCTATCGCATGATCGCGCACAACGGCGAGATCAACACGCTGCGCGGCAACAACAACTGGATGGCGGCGCGGCAGGCCTCCGTGTCGTCGCCGAAATTCGGCGCCGACATCGGCAAACTGTGGCCGATTTCCTATGAAGGGCAATCGGACACCGCGTGTTTCGACAACGCGCTCGAATTCCTGGTGATGGGCGGCTACTCGCTAGCGCACGCCATGATGATGATGATTCCAGAGGCCTGGGCCGGCAATCCGCTGATGAGCGAACAGCGCCGCGCCTTCTACGAATACAACGCCGCGCTGATGGAGCCTTGGGACGGGCCGGCCGCAATCGCTTTCACCAACGGCCGCCAGATCGGGGCGACGCTCGATCGCAACGGCTTGCGCCCGGCGCGTTATCTGGTCACCCGCGACGACCGCATCATCATGGCGTCGGAAACCGGCGTCCTGCCGGTTCCCGAAGAAGACATCGTCGTCAAATGGCGCCTGCAGCCGGGCAAGATGCTCTTGGTCGATCTCGACCAGGGCCGGCTCATTCCCGACGAGGAGCTCAAGTCGCAATTGGCGCAGAGCCATCCTTACAAGGAATGGCTGGAGCGGACGCAAATCGTGCTCGAGGACCTGCCGCCGGCGCCCGAATCCGCGCCGATCTCGAATCTATCGCTGCTCGACCGGCAACAGCTGTTCGGCTACACGCAGGAAGATCTGAAAATCCTGATGACGCCGATGGCGACGACCGGCGAGGAGCCGGTCGGCTCCATGGGCAACGACACGCCCATCTCGGCGCTGTCGGATCGGGCGAAGCTTCTCTTCACCTATTTCAAGCAGAACTTCGCGCAGGTGACCAATCCTCCGATCGACCCGATCCGCGAAGAACTGGTGATGAGTCTCGTCTCCATCATCGGGCCGCGGCCGAACCTGTTCGACCTCGAGGGCACGTCGAGGAAGAAGCGGCTCGAAGTCCATCAACCGGTCCTTACCAACGCAAACCTGGAAAAGATCCGGTCGATTTCCGATTTGGGCGACCATTTCAAGTCGCTGACGCTCGACGCGACGTGGCCGGCGGAAGCGGGCGCCGCGGGCATGGAGAGCGCAATCGGCGAACTGTGCGGAAAGACCGAGGCCGCGGTCCGCGAGGGCGTCAACATCATTATCCTCTCCGACCGGCGCGCCGGCGCGGATCGCGTTCCGATCCCGTCGCTGCTCGCCTGTGCCGCCGTGCATCATCACCTCATTCGCGAAGGCTTGCGCACGTCGGTCGGCCTCGTCGTGGAATCGGCCGAGCCGCGCGAGGTGCATCACTTCTGCTGCCTTGCCGGATACGGTGCCGAGGCGATCAATCCCTATCTCGCGTTCGAGACGCTGGTGGCGATGAAGAACGATCTGCCGCAGAAGCTCGACGACAAGGAGATCATCAAGCGGTACATCAAATCGCTCGACAAGGGATTGCTGAAGGTCATGTCGAAGATGGGCATTTCGACCTATCAGTCCTATTGCGGTGCGCAGATTTTCGATGCCGTAGGCTTGAAGTCCGATTTCGTCGCCAAATACTTCACCGGCACGGCGACCAGGATCGAAGGCGTCGGGCTTCCGGAAATCGCCGAAGAGGCGGTGCAACGGCACCGCGACGCCTTCAGCGACGCGCCGATCTATCGCTCCATGCTCGACGTCGGCGGTGAATATGCTTTCCGGGTGCGCGGCGAAGAGCACGTCTGGAATTCGGCGACGGTCGCAGCGCTGCAACATGCCGTGCGCGGCAATTCCTACGAGAGATATCTGCAGTTCGCCCGCTCCATAAACGAGCAGTCGACGCATCTGTACACGATGCGCGGCCTGTTCCGGATCAAATCCGCCGCGGAGGATGGCCGAACGCCGGTGCCGATCGATGAGGTCGAGCCGGCAAAAAATATCGTCAGGCGGTTCTCCACCGGCGCCATGTCGTTCGGATCGATCTCGCGCGAGGCGCACACTACGCTTGCCATCGCCATGAACCGCATCGGCGGCAAGTCGAATACCGGCGAGGGCGGCGAGGAAGCCGACCGTTTCAAGCCGCTGCCGAACGGCGATTCCATGCGCTCGGCGATCAAGCAGGTGGCCTCCGGCCGGTTCGGCGTGACCGCCGAATATCTCGTCAATTCGGAC
>DASPWC010000036.1:0-6812 GCA_035622055.1 Xanthobacteraceae bacterium
TCGGCGATCGCCGGGGCGAGCTTGCCAAGCCGCCGTTCGCTTTCGGCGACAACGTCGTCGATGAGCACACCGATGAGCCGGCGGATCAGTTCGTGGACCAGACGGTCGTCGTCCAAGTCAGGATAGGCTTTTCGTATCTCGCCGATGATCCGGCCCGGGAGCGGCACCGCGGCAATGTCGTCGAGCCGGAAAAGACGTGCGCGCAATCCGTCATCGATATCGTGCGCGTCGTAGGCAATGTCGTCGGCAACCGCGGCGACTTGTGCTTCAGCGCTTGCGAAGCTCCATAGCTGCAGATCCTGCAGCCGGGCGTAATCGAGAATGGTCGCCGGAACACCGTGCCGGCGATAACGCGCAAGCGGCTCGCCGCCGCGATCGGTAAGCGGGCCATTGTGCTTCACCAGCCCTTCGAGCGTTTCCCAAGTCAGGTTCAAACCGTCGAAGTCGGGATAGCGCCGCTCCAACACCGTGACCACACGAAGCGTTTGCGCATTGTGATTGAAGCCGCCGAATGCCGACAGGCAGAAATCGAGCGCGCGTTCGCCGGCATGACCGAACGGCGGATGACCGAGATCGTGTGCCAGCGCCAGCGCTTCGGCAAGATCCTCGTCGAGCCGTAACCGGCGGGCAAGAGCGCGTGCGATCTGGGCGACTTCGAGCGTGTGGGTCAGCCGCGTGCGATAGTGATCGCCTTCGTCGAAAACGAAAACCTGGGTTTTGTGCTTGAGGCGGCGGAACGCCGTTGCATGGATGATGCGATCGCAGTCGCGGCGAAAGGCGCTGCGGGTTTTGCTTGCCGGCTCGGCATGCAACCGGCCGCGGCTGTGTTCCGGGTCGCAAGCATACGGCGCTCGCGAGATCATGGCTTGCATCGTCTTCACCGCGCCTGGCGGCGATTGACCTTCGGTTCCGCCACACTTAACTATCGTGTTACGTGCGTTGCAATCGGGCGATTGCACAGCGGAGACAAAATGACGGCCAACACCACATCGGCGAACGACATTCCTGCCAACGTCGCCGCTAGCGGGGTTACCGTGACCGAGCGAGCGGCGCAAAAGATCGGCGAAATCCTCCGCCGGGAACCCGCCGGCACGATGTTGCGGGTCAGCGTCGAGGGCGGCGGCTGCTCCGGCTTTCAATATCGATTCGACACGGAACGCGAGAAGGCCGAAGACGATATGGTGATCGAAAAGAGCGGTGCGACAGTGCTGATCGATCCGATGTCGCTCAATTATATGGCCGGCTCCGAAATCGATTTCGTCGAGGATTTGATCGGCTCATCGTTCAAGGTCAACAATCCGAAAGCGACCGCTTCATGCGGCTGCGGTACGAGCTTCGCTCTCTGAACCCTCAAGACTTCCGTGCGTATCGCCACCTGGAACGTCAATTCGATCAAGCAGCGCCTTGATTCCGCGCTTGCCTGGCTCACCGAACGCAAGCCCGACGTTGTTTGCCTGCAGGAAACCAAATGCGTCGACGACGCGTTTCCGCGCGGGCCGTTCGAGGCGCTTGGCTACAACGTCGCCGTTCACGGGCAAAAGACCTTCAACGGCGTCGCGCTGTTGTCGAAATTCCCGTTCGACGAAGTTAGCAGGGGCCTACCCGGCGATGAGCAAGACGACCACGCCCGCTTCATTGAAGGCCTCGTCTCGACGGCGCGGGGCGCGATGCGCGTCGCGAGCATCTACCTGCCGAACGGCAATCCGCCGGAAACCGAAAAGTACACCTATAAGATCGGCTGGATGAAGCGGCTTGCCGCCTACGTCCGCGAGCGGCTTCCGCTCGAGGAGCCGCTGATCATGGCGGGCGACTACAATGTCATCCCGGCGTCCGCGGACGCCCGCAATCCTCAGGCGTGGGTCAACGACGCTTTGTTCCTGCCGCGCACGCGCGACGAATTTCGCGCTCTGCTCAATCTCGGGCTGACCGACGCGCTTCGCGCCACCACCGACGATCCCGGCCTGTACACGTTCTGGGATTATCAGGCCGGCGCCTGGCAGAAGAATAACGGCATCCGCATCGATCACGTGCTGCTGTCGCCCACGGCGGCGGACAGGCTCAGCGACGCGGGCATCGACCGCTACGTCCGAACGTGGGAAAAGCCGTCCGATCACGTCCCGGTATGGATCGATCTGGAAATCGAGGCAAAGTAGCTCGCCGCTTACGCAACCGATTTTAGTTTGCAACGATTGCGGGCTAGTCGTGCCGGCCTTTCAGCCAATCTTCCAGGTACACGAGCGCCATGGCGCGCTCATCGGCGCTCGCGCGCTTGAAGGCGTTGTCATAGAGCGGCTTGACCCAGGTCTCGTCGGGACCTGCGCAGTCGCGGCCGAGTGTCAGCCACATTAGACCGCGCGCCGCCTGCCGCGGCACGGTTTGGCCTTGGAACAGCATATCGCCCAGCGCGACTTCGGCGCCGCAATGGCCCTTGGTCGCGGCCAGCTGGAACCACCGCGCCGCTTGGCGCGGATCGCCCAACGATCCACTGAGATAAAGCCGGCCGAGCTCGTATTGCGCATCCGCATCGCCGAAATAGGTCGCGGCATAGCCGAACATATCGCGCGCGCGCGCCGTATCGACTGCGATTTTCGAATTGGGTATGCCGGTCAGGTAGTAACGCCCAAGCGCGACGAAGGCATTGGCGACGAAGCGCGCTTGCGGCGTGCCAGGTGATTCGTCGGGATGCGTATTCGCAATCTGGCTGAAATAGTTGAAGGCGCGCAAATCATCGCGCGGTACGCCGTCACCATCCGCGTACATGCGGCCAAGTTTCCACTGCGCGAGCGGTTGCCCCTGATCGGCTGCATATTGGAGCGCGTTAAGCGAGATCGGCTTATCGGCGTTCTCCGGCGGCCGTGGAGCGCTGCGTACGCCGTCACTGGGCGCCGCCAATACCGGGGTGCTCGGTGCCGTGGTGCCATCGAATGCGAAGGCGCGCTCGACGCAAAAGCCGCAGGCCCCGGCCAGAAGGCCGGCCAAAACTCCTCCCGCCGCGATGCGGACAACCGTGCTAAATGTCCGCATAGCACACCTTTTCCGCCGCGGCGCCCGGATGGGTTAGCGCGCCTTGCCGTGCCGGTCCTACTTGCTGAGCGTATTTCCACAAATAGCCCGAAGTATATTCCCCGGCGCGCGGCTTCCATTCCTTCGCGCGCTTCTCCAGCTCGGCTTGGCTCAGATTAACCTCGAGCGTTCCCTTTTCGGCATCGAGCGTGATGATGTCGCCGTCGCGCACAAGCGCAATCGGTCCGCCGACGGCGGCTTCCGGACCGATATGACCGACACAGAAGCCGCGCGTGGCCCCGGAGAAGCGGCCATCGGTAATG
Source organism: Xanthobacteraceae bacterium (assembly GCA_035622055.1). GTDB lineage: Bacteria > Pseudomonadota > Alphaproteobacteria > Rhizobiales > Xanthobacteraceae > BOG-931. Next base: position 3,327 of record DASPWC010000036.1, read on the forward strand.
AGCGCGACCTTGGCTCCCATGCCCTGCCCATAGAGGGCGGCCGTCGTCGAAAGCATTTCGCGCATGCCAGGACCGCCTTTCGGGCCCTCGTGGCGGATAACCAACACGTCGCCTTCCTTGTACTTTTTGTTCTTCACCGCGTCGAAACACGCTTCTTCGCCGTCAAAGCACCGCGCCGGACCGGAGAATTGCAGGCGCTCCATGCCGGCAACTTTCACGATCGCGCCGTCGGGCGCGAGATTGCCTTTCAGTCCGACGACACCGCCGGTGGGTAGGATCGGCTTGTCGGCGGGCCATATGACGGCCTGCTCGGCGTTCCACTTCACCGACTTGAGGTTCTCGGCGATCGTCCGCCCAGTGACCGTGAGGCAGTCGCCGTGCAGAAAGCCATGGTCGAGCAACGTTTTCATCAAAAGCGGAACGCCGCCAGCTTCGAACATGTCTTTGGCGACATAACGGCCAGATGGCTTTAAATCCGCGATATAAGGTGTCTTTTTCAGGATTTCTGCGACATCAAAAAGATCGAACTTCACGCCACATTCGTTAGCAATTGCCGGTAGATGCAGGGCGGCGTTGGTCGAGCCGCCGGTAGCCGCGACAACGGCTGCCGCATTTTCCAGCGCTTTGCGCGTGACAATGTCGCGCGGGCGGATGTTGTTGGCGAGGAGATGCATGATCATTTCGCCCGCGAGCACGCAGAACTTGTCGCGGATCTCGTAAGGCGCTGGCGCGCCAGCCGAATAGGGCAAAGCGAGCCCGATCGCCTCGGAAATCGTCGCCATGGTATTAGCGGTAAATTGTGCACCGCACGCTCCAGCCGACGGGCAGGCGTTTTGTTCGAGCGTCTCGAGATCGGCATCCGACATCGCGCCGATCGAGTGCTTGCCGACCGCCTCGTAGACATCTTGGATGGTGACCGGAGCGCCTTTGAACGTCCCCGGCAGGATGGAGCCACCGTAGATGTAGATCGAGGGCACGTTGAGGCGGCACATCGCCATCATCATGCCGGGTTGCGACTTGTCACAGCCGGCGACCCCGATTAGCGCGTCATAGGAATGGCCGCGCACCGACAATTCCACCGAATCGGCAATCACCTCGCGCGAGGGCAACGACGATTTCATCCCGGCATGGCCCATGGCGATGCCGTCGGTCACGGTGATGGTGCAGAATTCGCGCGGCGTACCGCCCGCGGATGCGACCCCAAGCTTGACCGCTTGAGCCTGGCGCATCAGCGCGATGTTACAGGGCGCCGCTTCATTCCAGCAGGTGGCCACGCCGACAAAGGGCTGATGGATCTGCTCCCGCGTCAGCCCCATCGCGTAATAGAAGGCGCGGTGCGGCGCGCGATCGGCACCTTCGGTGGCGTGGCGGCTGGGTAGCCGCAATTTCAAATCTGACTTTGCATCCATCAACATAAAGCGGGCCAAAACAGGCCCCTCGCCCTCCCGTCCGGCCGCCAACAGTCGTTGCTGTTCGCGACTCGGGCTTACTCGCAACTCCGGCTTATTCGCCGTGCCTTCAGGCGACGGCTAACTTAACAAGATAACCGCGCTGCCTTCGGTGTCGAGAAATCCTATGGCTAAAAAGGGGCACCCGCAGTGATTGCACTGCGGTAGGATTAAATGTTCTATCGCTGTGTCCACAAAGCCACAGATTCTCTTCACCGAAAGATATGTTGTTAAGCAGCAATTTACCAAAAGGTTCATTGCTTGCGACCATCAGCCGTGCCCAAGCGCCTGACCAAAGCCTTCTTCCGCCGCAGCGTGCACGAAGTCGCGCCAGACCTGATTGGGGTGACGCTGCTGTTTAATGGCGTGGGAGGCCGCCTGGTCGAAGTCGAGGCGTACCATCATACCGACCCGGCGGCGCACAGCTTTCGCGGTCCGACGTTGCGTAATTCGGTCATGTTCGGGCCGCCTGGCTATGCCTATGTCTACCGCTCTTACGGCATTCACTGGTGCCTCAACTTCGTCTGCGAGCCGGAAGGTTCGGCCAGCGCCGTTTTGATCCGGGCGCTTGAGCCGACCGCCGGACTGACGCGCATGCGCCAGCGGCGCGGTGTCTCCGATGAGCGTCTGCTTTGCTCCGGTCCCGGCCGCGTCTGCGAAGCGCTCGGGATCACGAAAGCCCATAACGGCTTGGCTCTTGACGAACCGCCGTTCGAGCTTTTGGCGCGAACCGAAGAGGCCGAAATTGTCGCCGGACCCCGGATCGGGCTTACCAAAGCGGTCGAAAAGCCGTGGCGCTATGGGCTGAAAGACTCGCGCTTCCTCAGTAAGCCGTTCAAGCCGGCAACCTGAAAGCTGGATCGAAGCCGAGTTCGGCGCGGGCCTTCGTGATTGAGACGTTGCTGTCGGCCTCGGCAATATTGTAAACGCCGATGCCTCGCGTCACCGCCAGCGACGTCGCGCGGGCGGCTGCGTCGACATGAAGTGACGGCTTGCGCGTCGGACCGTCTTGCCACGTTCCGGGCCCATAGAAAAAGCCGTAACGCAGCACGATTGCCTCCATTCCGGAGACGAGCACCTGGCGCTCCATCTCTGCGGCGGCCCGCACCGTGATGGCACGAGGACCGTCCGCAACATGGAGCGGATCGGCTTCGGAATGGGGCGCGCCGCCGGGTGCATAACCGAAGGCGATGCTTTGCACGATGAACCGTCGCGCCGCGGCAGCCTGCGCGGCCGCAATCAGGTTGCGCGTGCCCTCGACGCGAATGCGCGCATTGCGTGGATAGGCCGCGGCGAGCTGCGCCTCGTTGTCGAGGGCACGAGGCAGATCTGTCAATTGGTGGATGATGACGTCCGGCTCAACATTCACCACGGCGCGCTCAAGCGCGCTGGCGTCGAACACATCGACGGTGACCGCGACAATACCGTCCGCTTCGAGCGCGCGCGCAGTTTCCGGGTGACGCGTCATGCCCGTGACGTTGTGGCGCGCGGCTAGCAATAACGGCGTCAGCCGCCGGCCGATGGCGCCGCTCGCGCCGGCGAGAAATATTTTCATGCGATCGACTCAATTCGCGTCTTCGAGCCGCTGCAAAGCTTCGGCAATCTTGGCTTTGCGGGCCTGCGCCTCTTCGCGCTTTTCCTTCTCTTCCTCGACCACCTCTTCCGGTGCGCGCGCCGCGAAATTGGGATTGCCCAGCTTGGCGTCGACGCGCGCGATGTCGGCGTCGCATTTCGCCAATTCCTTGGCGAGACGAGCACGCTCGGCAGCGAGGTCAATGATGCCTTTGAGCGGCAGCGCCGCCACTTCGCCCCGCACAACGATCTGCACGGCGCCCCGCGGGGGAGCATCGGCGCAAGAAATATCCGCTACGCGCGCCAGGCGCCGCACGAATTCCCCCCAATGGCGCGCGCGCGAAGCTGTCTGCGGCGAAACTCCTGCAAGCACCAAGGGCAGTGTCGCCGCCGGCGGAATATTCATTTCAACGCGCACCGAGCGGATAGCCGCCACCAGATCGATGACCCAGCCGATTTCAGCTTC
>DASPWC010000037.1:0-14746 GCA_035622055.1 Xanthobacteraceae bacterium
CGGCCGCGCGCCTGCTCGCGGCGCTCGATCGCGACGGCGAAGAAGCGCGCATTGTTGGCGGCGCTATCCGCAACACGCTGCTGCGTCTGGCCGTAAGCGAAATCGACCTTGCGACAACCGCGGTGCCGGAAGAAATCCTGCACCGCGTCGCCGAGGCCGGCTGGAAGGCCGTTCCGACCGGAATCGAGCACGGCACCGTCACGGTCCTTATCGGCGGTGCGCCTCTTGAAGTGACGACGCTCCGGCGTGACGTGGAAACCTATGGGCGCAAGGCCAAGGTCGAATTCGGCCGCGATTGGAGAGCCGACGCCGAACGGCGCGATTTTACGATCAATGCGCTGTCACTGTCGCGGGACGGCGAAGTGCACGACTATGTCGGTGGTCTCGCCGATCTCGCCGCTCGCCGCGTCCGCTTTATTGGCGATCCAGCGCAACGGATTGCCGAGGACTATCTGCGCATCCTGCGCTTCTTCCGCTTTCACGCCTGGTATGGCGAAGGAGCTCCGGATGCCGCCGGCCTGCATGCCTGCATCCTCGCGCGCGACGGGGTCGAGACGCTGTCGCGGGAGCGAGTGCGGACTGAATTGTTGAAACTCCTGCGCGCGCCGCGCGCGACGCCGACCCTTGCGATCATGGCTGAAACGGGTCTGCTTGGCCGTGTCCTGGGCGGCGCGGCGCTTCTCGCAAGCTTCGAGAACATGGTGAAAGTAGAAGTCGCAACGGACGTCGAAGCCGACGCGGTGCGACGGCTCGGCGCACTCGCGGTCGCGGTCAAGGAGGACGGCGAGCGACTCGCGGAACGGCTGCGTTTGTCCAATGCGGAATCGCAACAATTGATCGCGCTCGACGGCTGGTGGCGAGTCTCGCCGGAGGCCGGGATGAAGTTGGCGCGCGAACTCCTTTATCGGCTCGGCCCGCGGCATTTCAGCGATCGGGTGCTGCTGGCCTGGTCGCGCTCGCCTGCAAGCGCGGCCGATCCCGCCTGGCACTGTCTTGCCCAGTTGCCGCAAAAATGGACCACCCCTGCTTTTCCACTGAAAGCGGCCGACTTCATCCGCCGCGGCATCGCGGCCGGACCAGCTTTGGGCGCGGCCATGCGCGCGGCCGAGGAAGCTTGGATTGCCGCTGATTTTCCCCGTGACGGCGCCGTTGTCGAATTAATCGCCGATCAAGCCGCCGGCAAAACGTCCAGCTCGCACTAGGCGAAATCCGATCGCCGGGCGAAGCTCGTGCGAGGCGCGGTTTCCTTTTGGCCTACTTCATCAGGACATTCGGGCGCGCAGTTCTTGGAGCCGCCTTCGGCTTCCCGCCGCGAGTTCATGCACGCGCGGACGAACCTTTGCCATCATCCGGTGTGGCTGCACCCGTTCCACTTGCATTTCGTTACCACGCCAAACGAAGTCATTGCCGCGTAGCGCGCCGACGAAGAGAACCGGCAACATCAGATCGCGGATGAGGCCGTAGACCGGATAGAGCAACGAGACGTGCCAGCCGGCGGCCGTGGCGAGCAGCATTTCGCTGCCGTACCAAATCGTGCCGAACCCCGCGAGGCAGGGCGCCAATGGCACGCCGAAGGCGCTCGCCAGTACGCCGGCGACAGCCATCGGCAGAAGGGCGCCTGAAAGAATTTCCGGCAGGAAATAGGCAAAGAAGCTCGCGCGTCGCAGCCGAGCCCAACGCAGTTGACGGTTCCAGACCTCACGCGCGCTGCGACGGCCGAGCGGCTGCGCCAACGGCCGATGGATGAGCCGCACTTTGAGGCCCGCATCGCGCACGATCTTGGTCGCCGCGGCGTCTTCGGCGACTTCCTTACCGAGAGCCTCTATGCCGCCCGCGCGCTCGAGATCGGCGCGCCGCCACAGCATCGTCTTGCCTTGTGCGAAGCCTTTGCCAAAGCTATCGACGATATATTGCCAGCGCGCCTGATAGGTATTCAGGAACGCACATTCGATTTCGGCCCAGAATCCCCGCGGATGAGAACCGATCGGCGGTGACGCAACAAGACCGGTGTCGTCACGCCAGCTTGCGAACAGCCGCCGGATATAGTCGGGCGGCATCAGCACATTGCTGTCGGCGATGACGATCCACTGATGGGAAGCGGCGCGCCAGCCCTTGACCACATTGTTCAGCTTAGGGTTGGTGCTCACCCGATCGTCGCCGATCAGCAATCTGACGGCGGCGTTCGGGTGCGCGGAGATAAGGCTCTTCACCAGCGGCAGTACGGGATCTTTTGCGGACGCGACGCAAAACAGGATTTCGTAACAGGCATAATCCAGCTCGAAAGTCGAACGGAGCGTTTCGGCGGCATAGTTGTCGATGCCACATAGCGGGCGCACCAAACTCACCGGCGGATGGTGTAACGAGCGCTTAGCCGATGCGCTGCGGCGCAGGCGCGCGATTGCAATCGCGATGCTCGTGACTTGGACAGCGCTAATGGCTATGCAGAACGTCGCGGCGGCGAGAATCGGCGCTGTCATCGTCGCAACGTTTAGTTAAGCGACATGACAAAGCTGTGACTCGGCCGCATCTGATTCGCAGCGTTAACGAGTACTGTCATGGTCCTGCAATGGAATAAATTTACAAACGATTCGATTAGAATCAGGCACGAGAACATAGTCGGTGACGTTTAAGGACGGTACAAAAAGGTTGCGTACTCTCTTCATATCCGATGTGCATCTCGGCGCGCGTGGCTGCCAAGCCGAGCAGCTTCTCAAGTTCTTGCGCTATTACGACGCCGAAACAATCTATCTCGTCGGTGACATCGTCGACGGCTGGCAATTGCGCTCGGGCTGGTTTTGGCCGCAACAGCACAACGACGTCGTGCAAAAGCTATTGCGCAAGGCGCGCAAGGGTTCGCGGATTATCTATTTACCGGGCAATCACGACGAGTTTCTGCGCGACTATTATGGAACGCATTTCGGCGGCATCGAAGTGGTGGAAACCGCAATTCACCAGGCCGACGACGGCCGCCGCTATCTCGTCGTGCACGGCGACGTGTTCGACATGGTGGTCAAGCACGCGCGATGGCTCGCGCTGCTTGGCGACACGGCCTATGACTTCGCCATCCTGGTCAATCGTTATTTCAACGCCATACGGCGGCGGCTTGGATTTCGTTATTGGTCGCTCTCGCAGTGGGCCAAGCACAAGGTCAAGAACGCGGTCAACTATATCGGCGCGTTCGAACAGACTCTGGCCGAAGAGGCGCGGCGGCATCGCGTCGATGGCGTTATTTGCGGCCACATCCACCACGCCATCATCCATGAGAATTTCGGCATACGCTACATGAATTGCGGAGATTGGGTGGAGAGCTGTACTGCGCTTGCGGAGCACCCGGACGGACGGTTCGAGATCATATGGTGGTTCGATCACGGCGAGATGCTTCCGCCGCTTGATGACGACGAAGAAGAGCCGACGCTTCCGTTCGATCGACGCAGTGAAATCGCGGCCTGACGGCGCTCGCGGCGGATCGCTTGCCCGCCATGGCTGGCTATGATCGCGCTCGCGGCTCGCGACCGCCGCGGCTTATAATCGCCAAGCATGGACCTTACCGCACGGATTGAACGCTGGCCGCTCGAGCGCGCCTTTACGATCAGCCGCGGCGCCAAGACCGAAGCCGTTGTGGTCGTCGTTGAGCTCGAAGACGGCCATCGTGGCCGCGGCGAGGCCGTTCCTTATGCGCGCTATGGCGAAACGCCGGAGGGCGTCGTCGCTGCGATCGAGGCGTTGCAGCCGGCGCTGCGGCGCGGGCTCGACCGAGCCACCCTGCAAATCACGCTGCCGGCGGGCGCGGCGCGCAATGCGCTCGACTGCGCGCTTTGGGATCTCGAGGCCAAACAAGCCGGCCGTCGTGTCTATCAATTGGCGGCGCTGCCGACGCCGAAGCCGCTCGTAACCGCGTATACGATTTCGCTCGCCGCTCCGGAAATCATGGCAAAGGCAGCGGAGCGTGCGTCCGCGCGGCCAGTGCTGAAGGTGAAGCTTGGCGGCGGTGGCGATGACGTTAAACGAATCGCGGCGGTGCGCCGCGCCGCGCCGCGGGCCGAGCTCATAGTGGATGCCAATGAAGGTTGGAACGAGCGCGATCTCGAACGCAATCTCGCCGCCTGCGCCGAAGCGCGCGTTACGCTCGTCGAGCAGCCCTTGCCGCAAGGGCAGGACGAGCCATTGGCGGAAATCGCCCGCGTGATCCCGGTTTGTGCCGATGAGAGCGCTCACGATCGCGCCTCGCTCAAGGCGTTGAAGGGCAAATACGACGCGGTCAACGTCAAGCTCGACAAAACGGGCGGCCTGACCGAGGCTCTGGCGTTAGCGATGGAGGCCGAGCGCGAGGGCTTCGTCATCATGGTGGGCTGCATGGTGGCAACCTCGCTGGCGATGGCGCCGGCGATGCTTGTGGCACAGGGCGCCCGTATCGTGGATCTCGATGGGCCGCTTCTGCTCGCCAAGGATCGTTCGCACGGCTTGCGGTTTGAAGGTAGCGTTGTCTATCCGCCGGAACCCATTCTGTGGGGATGACACGTCGCCGAGCGCGCGCACGGCGGGGCTGTGGAAGAATCAGCCGGTTGTTTATCTGTTCGGTGAGGCGGGTCTGTTTTATACTTGGTGAGTCGCTCGGAGAGATTTCATGTCCAGCGAGCCACTCGCGCGGCCGGACATTGCGGCCGAGGCGCCGACCGATGTAGATTATGAGACGGTCTACGCGGCGGTCACGGCAACCGAGCGCGGCCGCTGGTTTTTGGCCGAATACGCCAGGCGCAATCGTGACGCCGACACCGATCGGGTTCTTGCCGCAATCGTGCGCATGGAATCAGCCATTCGCGGCGCATTGGCGCAATCGCTGCGGCCGCTTAGCCGCAATTCTCGTGAGATCGCGGAGGTGGCCGATCCACCTCCGGTACGGAGTGATCCGCTCGCCGCGCTGGGCGCGTTGAGCGAACGAGAACTCATCGCCTTGTTCGGATAGCAGATTCCTGCCGCAAGGAACTTTGCCGGCGTTTTGCGTTTATCGGCCTTGGCGACTCGCGTTCTTATTCTTGCGTCTTGAACACGGCACGGAACTTGCTGGAAGGAGGGACGAGACGAGCGAGCAGTAGGTGCAGGCGATGTGCTGAGTTCTCCGGGGTCCGCCGGGCGCTCCGTTGGCGGTCCGCAAGTGCTGATTATCTGGAGGCTGACAATGCACAGACTTACCGCTTCTGTCATGACGGCGTTGTGCATGTTCGTGTTGGTGCCGAGCAAGGTATCCGCGCGTGACGATGGCCGCTACGCGAATTCTCCGTTGAAGGCCTGGTTCGACCAGCTCGCGAGCAAAAAGGGCCTGTGCTGTTCGTTTGCTGACGGCGTCAGCGTCGAGGACGTCGACTGGGACAGCCAGAACGGCAGCTATCGCGTGCGGCTGCACGGCCAATGGATCACGGTACCCGATTCGGCCGTGGTGACCGAACCTAATCGCTTCGGTCCCGCTGTAGTCTGGCCGTATCAGGATTCCGACGGCGTTACTCAGATCCGCTGCTTTATGCCGGGCGCAGGAGCTTAATTTCGCCTCGACCGCGAGGTCGCTAAGCGACGAGGCGGGAGAATACGTCCGGGTCGACGTTGCCGCCGGAAAGGACGGCTACCGCGACCTTGTTCCCGGCGTCGACCTTGCCGTGCATCAGCGCGGCGAGCGCCACCGCGCCGCCCGGCTCCACGACAAGCTTCAATTCGTTAAAGGCAAAAGCGACGGCAGCGCCGACTTCCTTGTCACTCACGGCGACGCCGGCGCCGACCAAAGTATGATTGATGGCGAATGTGAGCTTGCCGGGTGTGCGCGCCATCAGCGCATCGCAAATGGTTCCGGTCAATGCCGCATTTTCCTCGCGCCGGCCGCTGCGGAATGAGCGGGCATGATCGTCGAATCCCTGGGGCTCGGCCGTGTAAAGCAGCGCCGAAGGTACGCGCGACTTGATCGCCAAGGCGACGCCGGCGGTGAGACCGCCGCCCGAAGCGGTGACAACAACAATTTCGGGAACGAGTCCGAGCGCGTGCAGATCATCAACGATCTCGCGCCCGGCGGTTCCTTGGCCGGCGATGATCAAGGCGTCGTCGTAGGGCGGCACTAGAACGGCGCCGCGGCGTGCGGCGATGTCACTGGCGATGGCCTCGCGGTCTTCGCGCAGGCGATCGTAAAGCACGATTTCAGCGCCGAGCGCCGCAGTGCGCTGCCGCTTGGCGCGCGGCGCATCCTGCGGCATCACAATCACGCAGGGCATGCCGAGAAGGCGCGCGGCAGCGGCCACTCCTTGCGCGTGATTGCCGGAGGAAAATGCCACCACGCCGCCGGCGCGCTTCGCGGGCGGGATCGCCGCGAGCTTGTTGTAGGCGCCGCGAAACTTGAATGAGCCGGTGCGCTGCAATGTTTCGGCTTTGAGAAAGATACGGCCGCCGGTCATGGCGTCGAGCGCGGCTGACGTCAAAAGCGGGGTGTGCAGAGCGACGCCCTCCAGTCGGCGGGCGGCTTCATCGACATCCGCGGCGGTAGGCAGTGCGATCGGTGCGTCCACTGCACTCGTCATCGGCCGTAACGTTAGCGCCCCAATCGCGCCGCAAGCAAGGGCGTCGGGCACCATCGCGCCGCTGACGCGCGGCACGGAGCGAGCCCGATTTAGTCAAACCGTCCGGCGGCATGAGCCAACATAGTGTAGACCTTGCCGGTGTCGGAGGTCAGATAACTGCGTGCGACAGCCGGGCCGCGCTCGCCGCGCGAGACGTCGTCGAGCAGGCGCTCGAACTCATGAATGTAGTGCTCGACGGTCTGCCGGAACTCCGGATCGGAACGATATTTGTTGCGAATTTCGTCGAACGCTATTTGCCCCGGCGAGGTGTAGAGGCGTTTGGTGAACACGCCCCGTTCGCCGCGCTTGTAGCGTTCCCATAAGTCGCCGGCGGCGTCGTTGTCGATCATCCGCGCGATATCGACCGAAAGCGCGTCGATTGAATCGACCGCATCGCCCTGAGCGTCTTCTTCGACCCGCGGAGGTTCGCGGGTCGGCGGCGGCGGCATCGGCTGGCTTTCTTCACGAGAGGCCCGGGTGAGAAGCTCGGACAGCCAGCCGCCATTGCGGCCCTTGTTATCGTCCTTGCCGCCCGGCACCGGGCTCAAGGCGGGCGGGCCGCCTCGCCGCGTGGGTGCTCCGGTAATGTCGCGGGCGGGCGGCTGCGGCGGCGGTGGAGCGCTCTCCGGACGCAAGGGACGTGGCTGGGCGCGTCCGCCACCCGTGGCGTAGAGCGGTTCCACCTCGCGCCGTTGCTCGACCGTATCGAGCGCGCGGCCATGGCGCGCGACGATCCGATTGAGCTCGGCCAGCGCTTCGATCTGATCGACGATGACGCGCCGCATCTGCGCCGTGCTTTCCGCCGTCTCTTGCGGAAGCTCGAGCACGCCGCGTCGCAATTGCGTGCGCGTGGATTCGAGCTCCTGCTGCATCTCCGTCGCCATCTGCTTCATGCCTTGAATGACTTCGCTGAAACGATCCGAAGATTCGTTGAAAACGGCCTGCACTTGCGCGAGCGTTTCGTCGTACACTGCAGTGAGCGTCTCGCTGGTGCGTGTGCGCTCGATTTCCGAGGTTTTGCGCACCAGTTCGTATTGCTGTTCGATCGTTTGTACGCTCTCGTTGCTCGACTCGGCGATCAGGGCGGCAATTTCCCGCGCCCGCGTGGCGGCGGTGTCGAGCGATCCCTCCAACAGGCCGGAGAAGCGCTGCAGGCGCTGACCAAAATCTTCGGTGCGCTCATCGAGGGTCGAAATTAACGTCTCGACGTTCGCTTGCCGGTCGGCAAGCGATTCCTCGGTGCGCCGATTGCCGGCGTCGAGGAGTTCGACCGCGTCGGCAAGGGTCCGCCCATGCGTGCTGAATTGGTCGGCGAGATCGTTAAGATCGGTGAGAACCTTCGCGGTGACGTTATTGAACGTGCCGAGGTGCTGTTCCACTTTGGTCGCCGTCGCGCCGCTCTTGCTGCTGAGATCGGTCATGGCGGAGACGAACTCGGAGACGCGGGTCGCCATCGTATGCTCGATCGAGCTCATGTTCTCGTGCGCGCCGCTGAGAACTTCTTGCAACAGGATGTTCGCTTCACGAAGCCGCTCAAACAGCGCAGTGGAATCGGAGCGCAACATCGTATGCGTCTCCATCATTTCGGCCACTGTCGCCGCAGCGGTCTGCTTAGACTCCTCAATGGCGCCCTTGGTCGCCCGCTGCAGGTCTTCGAGCGTGCGGGAAATCGTCGACTTCGCGGCCTCCGTAACGCCATGGGCGCCTTCCTGCATTTGCCCGAGCGTACGGGTGATGGCGGCCGTGGCGTTCAGGCTTGCGTCGTTGATCAGCCGCGCAATCTCCTCGCTCTTTTCCATCATGGTTTGGGTAAAGACGAAGCCCTTTGAATCGATCGCCTTCACCGTTTGCTCGGTAATACGACCCACTTCTCCGGCGAATTGTTCGCCCTTGCCGCTCAGCGTTGACAGCAGCGTGCTCGATTTTTCATCGATAATTCGAGCGAATTGCTCGCCCGTGCCGTTGAGCGTCGAGAGCAGGGTGCTCGACTTTTCGTCGATAATTCGAGCGAATTGCTCGCCCTTGCCGTTGAGTGTCGAGAGCAAGGTGCTGGATTTTTCGTCGAGAATTCGGGTGAATTCGTCGACACGTTGCGTCATGGCGCTATTGATCTCGTTCGCCTTGCCGATGACGTTGCGTGCGACCTCCGTGCTCATGCCGACGAGTTTGCGCTCGGCGTCGCTGGCGCTGCGGCCAATGGCGTCGGTAGTGGACTGGGAGGTCTTGGTGAGAAGTTCCGAGGCGGAGGATGCGCTTTTGACTATGGTATTGCTGAGCGAGCCCGCACTGCGATTGAGGGAAACGGTCGCTTCCGCGGCGCTGCGATTGAGCGCTTCGGCTGCGGCAGTGCTGGCGGCGGCGCTCTTTTCCAGCGCTTCGGTGGTATTGGCGGCCAATTGCGTTAGCGCGCGTTCGGCGCTCGTCGAGTTGCTCTTGATCGATTCCGACAGCTGCTCGAGGCGCGAGTTCAATAGGTCGGCCGCGGCGCGGCTACGCACTTCCATCTGCTGCACGACGGCTTCGGCACGCCCGATCAGGAGCTGCTCCAACTGGCCGACGCGGCTGTCCAGCGTGCTCGCGACTTCGAGCGCACTCTTGCCGAGGATATTGTCGATGTTGGAAATCCGCTCACCGAGGGCGTCTGTAAGCTTGGTGGTGCGGGTATCGATCTGATTGGCGACATCAGTGACGCGTTTGTCGAGCGCAGCAACGACCTGTTTGCCGCCGTCGGAAAGCGTTTGGGCGATGTCGCCGATCCGCGCCGACAGGGCGGTTGTCAGGGTGTCCGAGCGGTCGTCAAGCGTCTCCTGAAAATGGGAAAGGCGTTGATCGAGGGTTCCAGTGACTTCGTTTGCCTTGGATGTGACCCGATTGTCGAAATTGTCGAGATAGGTGCGCATGGACTCGGATACGTCCTGCGTTCGCGCGCCTAGCCGCTCGATAAGTTCCGCGCCATAGGTCTTCACCGTCCGATCGAATTCGGCGAGATGGCGGGTAATGAGATTTCCAAGAGTGGATGAATCGCGGGAAATCTTGTCGCCGAGCTCCGTGCCGGTAAGCGTGAACATTTGCTCGAACGCGGCAAGGCGCGCCTGCAGCATCTCTTTCACCGCATCGCTGCGTGTCGCGATGATCCCGGTGACCTGCTCGGCGCTTTCGCGAACGGCCTCGGCAAGTGCGGCGCTGCGCGCGGTCATGGTTTGCGCGACGTGACTGCCGGCCTGTTCGAGCTTGGCGGCCACTTCGCCGCCGCGCAGATCAAGGTCGAGGAGCAGCGATTCGCCCGAAGCCTTGAGCGTGCTGTTGACTTCGTCGGTTCGCGTTGCGATCGATTCCGCCACCTGGTTCGACGTTTCGACAATGGCGTCGGTGAGCGCTTGCGATCTTTCGATCATCAGATCGACGACCGCGAGTGATCTATCGGAAAAGTTTTCGGTGACCCGGTCGAGACGCGCGGACATCATATTTTCCAGGCCGTCGGCAATTTGCGCAAACTCGTCGCCAATGTGGCTGGTTTTGAAATCGAGGCTCGAGGACAAGCGGTCGCTCGCCACTGTGATCGCCTGCGAGGTCTCCTCGCTTGCGGCCTCCAGGCGACTGAGCAATTCGCTGCCGCGTTGGCTCAATTCCTGGACCATGTTGTCGCCGATCTGCCCGAGAGTCGCAGTGATATGCTCACCCTTTTCGGCCAGCGATTGCGTAATGCGTTGCGCGGCTTCATTGACCTGCTCGCCAACGAGATCGGTGATCGTGGAAAGATCCTGCGTCAGGTCAATCTGCACGTTGCTGAGCGCGGTACGGACATGTTCGGCCTGACCGACAAGGGTGTCGCGCTGGTTGCTCAAATCCTGCAGCAGCCCGCGAATCCGCACTTCATTGTCGCTGTAAGTACGCTCGAGCGCGGCAACTTCGCTTTGCACCAGCGCTTCGAGTTCGCTAGCGCGGGCAAGTGCCCGTTCGACGCCGTCGCCCATCGCCGCGACCTCACGCCGGATCGCCTGTCCGACCGTTACGATCGACTCCCGCGCCGAGCTTTCGGGCTCGGCGAGCCGCATCGCCACTCGCGCCATCGACTGCGCGATCAAGCGCAATTCCTGCGCACGCCAAGCCATGTGGGCGGCGCCAAAAATAAACACGACCGGCAACAAGGCCGCAGCGCCCAATCCGATGATGAGGGTGACTGGGGAGCGGTCCGCGGCGAGCGCACCATGCAAATTCGACGAATAGACCAGCGAAAGGGCGACACAGCCGACAATCCAGAGGCCGGAAAATATCGCGGCGAGAAGGTAGGACGACCGGGCTGGCCGGCGCTGAAGCGACTGCAGAATTTGGCCGATCGATTGCTGATCGTCGTTGGCGGCGCGTGAGGCGAGCTCGGGAAAATCGCTGTTGACGGCGCCTTGCTCCGGCGTGTCCGTGCTTTCCGAGAAAAAGTCGGGCATTGCTCCAGAACGAGTTGCGTCTGGACTGTCTTCGTCCCGGATATTGAGCGCTTCCTGGATCGCCGACAGCGCCGCTTCGGTCGGATCTGCCATCTTCTTGGGGTTATTGGCCATTTTACTTGTTGCCTCGCCGTATAACGCCTTATCGGTGCGGCCCGAGAAAGACTCGCTGATAGGGTCCAAAGGAATATTCAGGCCGCGTCACGAGCGCGTGTCGTGCCATTTTTTGCCGCTGGCCAAACTCGCCCAAAAACCCTACGCCCCACTGCCAAGCCCATCCTATCGCTCTGGCAGATCAAAGAAAACCAGATCGGTAACGTCCCTTTAATCATCGTTAACGGGTTGTTCACCCTAAGCCCTTAGCTTTTTTAGGGACGCCCGATGGCGTCATTGTGATGACAACAATGCGGCCAGCTTGGGGCCGTTATGGGACTTACCCACCGTTTGTCGGCCTAAAAATGGGCCCAACGAAGCGCTCGCTGGAAGTTCCCGACGGAATCGTGCCGGACCAATAAAAGCCGGAACCGGAGTAGGGAGGCGTTGTGACAGCATCGGGTTCGCGAAACACCTTAGGGCGCGATCGGCAATCGTACGTTATCGACGAACAACACCTTGCCCGCATGACGCTTGGCGACCTGCGTCTGGAACGGGAAGTTCTCGATTTATTCCTAAAGCAGGCCGCTCTTATGCTCGATCGGATCGCCACTGGGTCGCCGACTGTGGCGGCGGCTGCCGCCCATACCCTTAAAGGCTCGGCATGCGGAATCGGCCTCTGGCGTCTGGCGCGGGCGGGGGAATCATTCGAACGAGCCGTCGCCGACGCCAACGAAGTTCAAATAAATGAGGCGCTTTCGGAACTCCGAGCAGCCAGTCTGGAAGCGAGTGCCGCAATCGCCGTTCGTCTTGGCCGTTCGTTTATCGATCGGACATACGATCGCTGATTCCGACGCCTTCCAACTCCGCCGACGGCACTGGCGCGCGGCGCCGCGAGCCGATAGAACGTACCGGCCGCAACCGCAGGGCGCACGCCAGGCGCCAACCAAGCCAAAATCTCCATCGGTCCCTTCATGATCAAAATCACCTTCATCGATTCCGCAGGAACCGCGCGGACAGTCGAAGGCGAGACCGGTTCCACAGTGATGGAAACGGCGATCAACAATGGCGTGCCGGAGATCGAGGCGGAGTGCGGCGGGGCCTGTGCGTGCTCGACCTGCCACGTCTACATCGATGAGGTTTGGCGCGAAAAGGTCGGCGAACCTTCGCCCATGGAAGAAGATATGCTCGACTTCGCCTTTGAGGTCCGGCCGAATTCGCGATTATCTTGTCAAATCAAGGTGCGTGAAGACCTGGATGGCCTGGTGGTCTCGACACCGTCGTGTCAGGCTTAGCCACCCCAATCTATAAAACCCCTAATTCATCCCTTTCCCTGGCGCGTCGGCCACGCTAGACAAGCGCCCGTCCCCAACATTGCCGGAAGGCCGAAGGAGCCTAGACGAGATTGCTATGACTGAGCCTATCAAAACGGACGTTGTGATTATTGGCGCAGGGCCAATAGGCCTGTTCGCCGTCTTCGAGCTTGGCCTGCTCGATATGAAGTGCCACCTCGTCGACATTCTCGACAAGATCGGTGGGCAGTGCGCCGAGCTATATCCTGAGAAGCCGATTTACGACATCCCCGGCATTCCTTTCACCAGCGCGCAAGGGCTGGTGGATTCGCTGTTGCAACAGATCAAGCCCTTCAACGCCCAATACCATCTCAGTGAGATGGTCGAACGCGTGGAGAAGATCGGCGACCCCCTGTTTCGCGTCACCACCGACCAGGGTACGCAGTTGGAGAGCAAGGTCGTCGTCATCGCGGCTGGTGGCGGGTCGTTTCAGCCGAAGCGTCCGCCGATTCCGGGAATCGAGCCCTACGAAGGCAAATCGGTTTTCTATGCGGTTCGTAAGATGGAAGCCTTCCGCAGCAAGCGAATTCTCATTGTCGGCGGGGGCGACAGCGCGCTCGATTGGACCCTCAATCTCGCTCCGCTCGCTAGCCATCTCACGCTATTGCACCGGCGCAGCGAGTTTCGCGCCGCGCCCGACAGCGTCAACAAAATGATGGCGCTGGTCGGCGAAGGCAAAATCGATTTCGTCTTGGGGCAGGTCACCAGCCTTGCCGGAGCCGACGGTCATATCAGCAAGGCCATGGTCAAGACCAACGAAGGCTCGAGCTACGAAATCGCCTGCGATGCGCTGTTGCCGTTTTTCGGTCTGACCATGAAGCTCGGACCGGTGGCGAATTGGGGTATCGAACTTCGCAACAACGAGCTCATCCCGGTCGAAACGGCGAGCTTTGAAACCAGTTTGCCCGGCGTCTTCGCCGTCGGCGACATCAACTGGTATCCGGGCAAGCTGAAGCTCATCCTGTCCGGCTTTCATGAGGCAGCCCTCATGGCGCAGAAAGCGCACCGATACATCTATCCTGAAAAGAGATTGGTGTTTCAGTACACCACGTCTTCCACCAGCTTGCAGAAGAAGCTTGGCGTCGCGCCGGAACGCGTTCCCTCCTGATTAAGGAGTCTTCGGCGGCATCGCAGCGGCTGCGGGCGCGGGCGCCAATGCGCTCGGCGGCGGCAGCGGCTCGGCACGAATGGCCGACGGCGCCGGCAGGTTAAGGACCGCGCGCGCGGCCGGGAGCGCGGCGTCCGCCATTGCCGCGTAGCCTTCGGCGGTCGGATGCACCGCTCCGCCATAGACCGCGCTCAGCACGCCCCACAGCGCGTCGTGAATGTCGCTTGGCTTTAAAATCGCGGGCATGCCTTCCGGATAAGTCATCGCGGTGAAGTAACTGTCGTTCGCGGTTCTGATCCAGCGGTCGCGCGGCGCGTAAGGACGGTAATTTCCGGCAGGCTCGTTGCAGGCCATGGGGTCGTCCGGAGCAACGGTCGGGTCGGTCTGGAAACTATCGCCACTCGTCGAAAAGCAGTCGCGGTCGAATTCGGGATCGGTGGTCGCGCGCACGCACATTCCATGCTGGACAAACTGCGCCTGGTGGCTATCGACGAAAATCATGCGTTCGCTCGCC
Source organism: Xanthobacteraceae bacterium (assembly GCA_035622055.1). Taxonomy (GTDB): domain Bacteria; phylum Pseudomonadota; class Alphaproteobacteria; order Rhizobiales; family Xanthobacteraceae; genus BOG-931. The sequence continues at coordinate 14,103 of DASPWC010000037.1, forward strand.
GGATCGCGGCAAACCTTATTGCCATCGCACGTCGCCAACACTCTCAGTTTTGGCAGAAACTTGTTCTCGACGAATTGCGCGGCGGCGCGCAAGCGCTCACCGTCGGCGCCGAAGGCGGGATGTACGTCCAAACCGTCGCGGCCGCCGGGACACGGCTTGTTTTCCGCCTGCATGGCCGGGTTGCCGTAGGAAACAAAAACGACGCGATCGAGGTTGCCGCCAACGAAGGGTTTCAGCGCGATCCGCAGTTGAGCAAAGTCATCAGGCAGGTCTTGATCGAGAGCCCTTTGCGAGTCGTCGACGCTGGCGATGGAGCCGCCTTGGCGCAGCAGCAGCCGTTCGGTGGTGGCATCGACAATGACATTGGCGACGAGCCCGGCAAAATTCACATCATTGGCTCCGACCGTCAGCAACACCATGTCGAGGTTGCGGTTAGGCTGCTGCCGGCGCAGTGCAGCCATCAGCTCTCTCAGCTCGCCAAATTGAGCCGGGGCAGTTCCCGAGCAGCTGTCGATCCCCACGACCCATGGACAATCGTCGGCGCGCTGGCTGTCGAACAAGCCCGCGCCGATCGTGGCTCCGGTGCAGGCAAGCGGCAAAAGCGTGACTGCGACGTGCGGCTGCTCGATGGCGAGGGCGAGCGT
>DASPWC010000038.1:0-2095 GCA_035622055.1 Xanthobacteraceae bacterium
CACTGTGGAGACGGCATGGCACTTATCGAGTCTGCACGCGATCATCATGACAGTCCCCTCGACGTTGTCGAGCGTATGGCCGCGGGGAACAACTGGCCATTCGAGCGCGCGGGCGAGGACGAGATCGGCCTAGTCGTCACCGGCCGCTGGACCAACTATCAGGTGTCGTTCACGTGGATGAACGACATCGAAACCCTGCATCTGGCCTGTGCTTTCGACATCAAGGTGCCGGAGCCACGGTTGCACGACGTTCAAAAGCTGATCGCGCTCATCAACGAGCAGATGTGGATCGGGCATTTCGACGTCTGGACGCAGAACGGCGTTGTCATGTTCCGCCATGCTTTGGTTCTGGCGGGCGGCGTCGCCGCGTCCAGCCGGCAATGCGAGGCGGTGCTCGCCACCGCGCTTGATTCCTGCGAGCGCTATTTTCCAGCTTTTCAGTTCGTGGTCTGGGCGGGCAAGTCGGCGCGCGAAGCCATGGATTCGGCAATGTTCGAAACCACGGGCGAGGCGTGACCTCCGACGATCAAAGTGCTGATCTGCGCGATTTTTCCGGCCTTCTCCTCTTGGTCGGAGCCGGCAAAATGGGCGGCGCGTTGCTCGAGGGCTGGCTGCGGCTCGGTCTTGATCCCCGGAAGGTCGCGGTGCTCGAGCCGGAGCCCTTGCCTCATATCGCGGCGCTCGCCAGCCGCGGCGTACGGTTAAATCCCAACGCCGCAACGCTAGGGGGCGTCAGCGTCGCCGTTATTGCGCTAAAGCCGCAGGCGGCCGTGGCGGCTCTTGCAGCCTTGGCGCCGAACGTATCGGCCTCGACGCTGGTCATATCGATCATGGCTGGGCGGACCCTGCAATTCCTGTCGGCCGCGTTTCCTCAGGTGCGCGCAATGGTGCGGGCGATGCCGAACACCCCTGCCGCGATCGGGCGCGGCATTACGGTTGCGGTGCCGCGGCACACGAGTGCGGCGCAGCGCGAACTCGCCCACAGGCTTCTCGCCGCGACCGGTGCGGTCGAATGGATCGAAGACGAAAACCTGATGGATGCGGTAACCGCGGTTTCGGGGTCGGGACCGGCCTATGTCTTCCTACTTGCCGAAGCTTTGGCAAAGGCCGGGTCGGCGGTCGGGCTACCGCAGGCGCTTGCGGAAAGACTCGCCCGTGAGACCGTTGCCGGCTCCGGCGAGCTGCTGCGTCAGTCTCGGCTTGACGCCGCGACTTTGCGCGAAAATGTGACGTCGCCCGGCGGCACCACCTCCGCCGCGCTGGCGGTCTTGGTGGGTAAACACGGCCTTGGTGCTTTGATGATCGAGGCCATTGCCGCGGCTACAGCCCGCTCGCGTGAATTGGCCGGCTGACCGCCGCCGCCTTGGAACGGGCAGGCGAGCAGCTTACATTTAACGCATTGGTTGAGACGGACCGCCCGGCGCGCCATCGCTGGCGTCAGACGCGATGTAGCTTGGGAACGAGCGTAGTCATTAGGAGAGTTGAGTCATGGCCCGCAGACCCGCACGCAAATCGCCCGCTCGATCACCCCGCCGCCCGACCGCGGCGCTTCCCACGACCGAACGCGAAAAGATTATCGCCGCGTTTCTCGATCTTCTCGCCGCAAAACGGATCGAGCAGGTCGGTTTTGCCGACGTCGCCGAAGCGGCGGACGTATCGCTCGCGCAGTTGCGCAGCGAGTTTCCCTCCACACTTGCGATCCTAGCCGCGCACGTCAAATCGGTCGATCGCAGGGTATTGGACGAGGACTTCAGCGATGTCGAAGAGGAGCCGCCGCGTGAGCGTCTGTTCGATGTTTTGATGCGACGGCTCGAAATACTCGCACCGCATCGCGAAGCGGTGCGCTCGCTCTTGTGCTCGGCGCGTCGCAATCCGCCGCTTGCTCTTTTGCTCAACGCAATGGCCGTGCGTTCGCAACAATGGATGCTGACGGCCGCTGGGATTAGCGCGTCGGGACCTCGTGGCATGATCCGCGCGCAGGGTCTGGCCGCTCTTTACGGCGGCGTTCTTCGCACTTGGACCCGCGACGACGATCCGGGGCTGGCGCGCACGATGGCGGCGCTCGACCGCTCGCTGGCGCGCGGCCAGCGTTTTG
>DASPWC010000039.1:0-3330 GCA_035622055.1 Xanthobacteraceae bacterium
GGCGTCGCGTCGAGCAGCCAGGCCTGCAACACGGCCCTGACCGCGAAAAGAAAGAATCCGAGCAGCGAGACGAACAGCACGAACCAGGGCGTGCCGCCGGCGATGAGCATGAACAAGATCACGACCGCGCTCATCGCCATGCTGGAAACAATGATCTGCCTGCGGCCCACTCTGTCGGAGAGATGGCCCGCGATCGGCGCGGCGATGAAGCCGCCGGCCTGCAGAGCGAACATGCAGGCGCCGATCCACGGCGTCGGATATCCCATGACCCGGCCCAAATACAGCGGCAGGAACGTGAGAAGCGCGCCTTGCGTCATGGTGCGAAAAGCCGAGCCGACCGCGAGCGTAATCAGCGCGCGGTTTTTCAGAAGCGCGCCGAACATGCGAAGGCGGTCGATTGCGGACAGCGCCACCGCGTGCGCGCTGGCGAAATCCGGGCCCCGTTCGGCGTTCTGCTTGCGTCCGATATAGATCAGCGTGAACGCGGCCAGCGCCATGCCCGGCAGCACGTTGAGAATGACGACGCTGCGCCAGTTGAGAATGCCGAGGAGCGCGCCGATCACGAGCGGCGCGACCGCGTCGCCGACGTTGCCGCCCATCGCGTGAATGGAGGTGACGAGGCCCTTGCGCTGCGGGAAGCGATTCGCGAGCCATGGTATCGCCGTCGGATGCCACAGATTGTTGCCGATGCCGACCAGCGTGGCGCAGCAGAGCACCATCCAAAAGGCGTGCGAAAAACCCATGAGCAGATAGGGAAAGCCGATCCAGAATAGCGACAGCGCCATGAGCAGGCTCTTGCGCCCGACGCTGTCGACAAAAATGCCGCCTGGGATATTGGCAATCGCGCCCGCGGTATATTGGCAGGTCAGGACAAACCCAATTTCGCTGTAACGGAGGCCGAGCTCTTTGCCGATCAGCGGCAACAGCAAATAAAATGTCGCCGGATACCAGTGTGTGAGCGCATGGCCGAGACTGACGACCCAGACTTCCTGAAACGAGCGGTGCGGACGGACGCCGGCGCCAACCGTAATGGCCGTCATTCTTCAAATTCCTCGCGCCCGCCGCCGGGCGCGGCAGGAATCGTGCCGCGGTTTTGTAGATTGGCAGCCAGGCGGAGGCAACGGCGGGTCGTGCAACGGGGGTATTCCGCGATGCGATGCCGCGCGCGATTCAAACCTCGGGCAATGCGCTGCGCAGGATTTCGCGCGACGGCTCCGAGCCGTCGACAAGCCGCAGCGTCCGCCGTTTCATCTTCCATCCCGCGGGCGTGCGCAGGAGGTCCCGGCGATTGGTCACCACGCGGTGAATATGGTAGCCGCGCGAGGCGCCATGATTGGGGACGTCGACGGATTCCCCGGATTTTTTTGGTGTCAGAATTTGCAAATAAGAAACGACGATGGCGCTATCGCCGTTAACCGTGACATGAGGCAAGCCGGGTGAAATGCGCAAGACCGCCGGCGATCGCGGCCTGATGTCCCGCGCTTTGCAGGTCGGCTCCGATCGCTTTGTTGCCGAAAGCCCCGGAGAGGTCGGGACCGCGGTCGAAAACCGCGTCCTCGGTATATACGGCCTCGGCGTAGCGGGTGGCGCCGGTATCGGCGCTCGGCGGGTGGCCGGCGATCAGATTGTAGATGTCCAGCCTATCCTCAATCGCCCGAACTCGTTGTTCCAACGTCAATTTTTGCTCAACCATGACCGAATTACCCGAATTGTGAATCATGCCCCCGATCGGCTACATTACCCTCGGTTGAGGGACTCATTGCACTGCCCGGCCACGCCCAATTGGCGTCCCCGGGGCATTGTAAGTGGGGGGATCTCATGACATCCGGCGGCGAACTCAATCGCCGTTCGTTGCTTGTCGGCGCAAGTGCCGCCGCCGGCGGGCTAACGCTTGGCTTCGCCATTCCGCTGGACTTTTCGCCGGCGCGTGCCGCGGACGGCGCGCCGGAAATCACCTGCTGGGTCGTGATCGCGCGGGATAACACGGTCACGATCCGTGTCGCGCATTCCGAGATGGGACAGGGCGCCGCGACCGGACTCGCGATGCTGGTCGCGGAAGAGCTCGAATGCGACTGGAGCAAAGTCCGCACCGAATTTGTCTCGGAGCAGGTCAACATCATTCGCGCTCGCGCCTGGGGCGATACGTCGACCGGCGCGAGCCGCTCCATCGCATCATCGCAGGACGATTTGCGGCGGGCCGGCGCCAGCGCGCGCGAAATGCTGATCGCCGCCGCGGCGGCGAGATGGAACGTACCGGCCGCACAATGCTCGGCGCAAAACGGGACAATCCGGGATCATCCGAGCGGCCGCGCGATAACCTACGGCGCCATCGCCGAGGCCGCCGCCAAGGCTGTGCCGCCCGCCGATGTGGCGCTGAAGCCACCGTCGGAATGGAAGCTCGTCGGCACGGCGCAAAAGCGTCTCGACGTTTTCGACAAGGTCACCGCCAAGCCGGTCTACGCCATCGACGTGCGGCTGCCGGGCATGCTTTACGCCGCCATTCTGCATTGCCCGGTTTTCGGCGGCCGGCTGAAATCGGTCGACGAGAGCTCGGCTTCGGCGATGAAGGGTGTGCGCGGCGTCGTGCGCATGCCGGACGCGGTCGCCGTCGTCGCCGATTCCTGGTGGCGGGCGAAACGCGCCTGCGAGACTTTGCGCGTGACCTGGAACGACGGCGGCAATGGCGCGGTTTCGACCGACACGATTGCCGCCTTCGTGCGTGGTGGGCTCGATGCGCAGGAGGCGGAAATCGGCCGCGCCGATGGCGACGCCGCCGCGGCGCTGTCGCGCGCGGCGCGGCGGATCGAAGCGGACTACACCGTGCCGTTTCTCGCCCACGCGACGATGGAGCCGCAAACCTGCACCGCCCATGTGCGCGCCGACGGCGTCGAAATCTGGGTGCCAACGCAAAATCCGGCGACCGCGCTTGCCACGGCGGCGCTCGCCGCTGGCGTGCCGAACGAAAAAGTCACTGTCCATCGCCTGATGCTCGGGGGCGGTTTCGGCCGCCGCGCGCCGATCCAGGAATATGTCCGCCAAGCCGTCGACATCGCCAAGGAGTTTGAGGAGCCGGTCAAGCTTCTTTGGACGCGCGAACAAGATATCGCGCACGATCTCTATCGCCCCTTCGGCATGGCGCGGCTTACTGCCGGACTGGACGAAGAAGGCATGCCGCTGGCATTGGCCATCAGGCTTGCCGGCCCGTCATTCGTCGCGTCGCTCGTACCCGGCTTCGGCACTCATATCGTGGATCGGACTTTCGTTTCGGGCCTTGCCGAGGAAATGCCCTACGCCGTGCCGAATTATCTGGTCGACTATGTCGTGCGGCCG
>DASPWC010000040.1:0-4486 GCA_035622055.1 Xanthobacteraceae bacterium
CCATCCTGGTCAAGATCTTTGCGACGGCGTTGACCCTGAGCCAGGTCACGACGCAACCGCAGGCCGTCAAGACACACTTCGATCCGCTCAAGGATCAAGACGAAGTGGTTCAGATTTTGCGCAACGGCTGCGCCCATATGAAGCAAGCGTTCGACGTCGAGTCCATTAATCTCGACGACCTGATTGCCACCGCGCTCGACGATCCCAAAGCGGTTGGCGCCGACATCAAGGCTTTTCACGGCCTCAACTTCGGCGATCTGAATATCGCCTATCATCAGTTCTGCAAAAACGAACCGATCACAAATCCGGTCGTCGACATGCAGCAGGTCATGGAATTCTTTAATAGCGCGGCGGCGGACCTTCCGGATCAAAATGTGCTCAAGGGCAAAAAGTTGCCGAGCATGAGCGCCGTCCTCGACGGTAATGGTCAGGATTTCGCCGACGTGTTCCAGCCGGGCAATCGGCGCGTTTGGGTGCCGCTCGCGTCGGTCCCCGATTTTGTTCAGAAGGCGTTCGTCGCCGCCGAGGATCGACGCTTTTTTCAGCATCACGGCGTTGACGAGCGGGGCATCATCCGCGCTTTCATCGGCAATCTCGCCGATCCAGGACGGCCGCAGGGCGGCTCCACGATCACTCAGCAGGTCGTGAAAAATCTCCTCGTCGGCGAGGACGTCACCTATGAACGGAAAATCCGCGAGATGATCGTGGCGTCGCGGCTCGAGCAAACACTCGGCAAAAACGAAATTCTCGAACTCTATCTCAACTCAGCTTATCTCGGGCGCGGCTCGTGGGGCGTCGAGATGGCGTCGCGCAGTTATTTCGGCAAGTCGGCCAAGGATCTCACGCTTGCCGAAGGCGCGATGCTGGCGGGCTTGCTCAAGGGACCGAACTACTACAATCCGGACCGCCATGCCGATCGCGCCAAAGAGCGGCTCGGTTATGTGCTCGAGCGGATGCAGGAAGACGGTGCAATCAGCGCCGCGCAAAAAGACCAGGCGCTGGTGGCGCCGCCGAAGCTCGCAGCCTATCAGCCGCCGCGGCGGGACGCGGGTTTCCATTTCGTCGATTTTGTGGATCGCGAGGCGAAAGCCGACGGAATCTCCAATCTGACCGCTGACCCCTACACCGTACACTCCACGATCAACGCGCAATTGCAGCACGATACCGAGGCGGCGCTTCAAGAAGGCCTGGCGCGCTACGAGCTATCGATGGGGCGCATTCAATTTCGTGGGCCCGAGGCGAACATCGTCGACGCCGTGCGCAAGCTCGAAGTTGACAACCACGCGGGCATCCCGGCCTGGCAGCAAGCCCTGCAAGCGCTCCACCTGCCGCTCTATGACGTGCATTGGACCCCGGCTGTCGTAGTGCTCAAGGGCGGCGACGACGCGATTCGTGTGGGATTGGCTGACGGCCGAATCCTGCCGCTGGCGGCGTGGACCGCTTCGATCCGGCGGAGCCTCAGCCTCTACGACGTTGTCTACGTGCACGTCGGCGAGGGCAAAGCCACTCCCGCCAAGACCAAGGGCAAATACGGGAGCGGCGGGACCGCTGGCGTGCCGCAAACAATTCAGCAAGCGCAGCTGCGCGTGCGGCCCACCGTGCAAGGCGCCGCGCTCGTGCTCGAGAACCGAACCGGCCGGATTCTGGCCATGGCCGGCAGCTTTTCCTATCCGCTGAGCCAGCTCAACCGCGCGGCGCAGACGCAACGTCAGCCGGGCTCGGCAATGAAGCCGTTGACCTATCTGACGGCGTTACAGCACGGCCTGCAGCCGAATACGCTCGTGCTCAACGAGCCGATAACATTGCCGCCGATCAGCAGCGACGCCGACGGCCGTTACGTGATCAGCCGCGATTACGGCGGCTATGCGCGACCGGAGGATTTCTGGTCGCCGCGCAATGCCGACTATAACGAGGGTGGCGTCTACACGATGCGGCGCGGGCTGGAGAATTCGGTGAACGTCGTCACCGCTCATCTGCTCGATGGCGGCATTAGCGAAAGTCCCGAAAAGAGCCTCGATGCGGTTTGCGCGACCGCGGTCGCCGCAAAAATCTATTCGCAATGTGTGCGCTACTATCCTTTCGTGCTGGGCGCGCAGCCGGCGCGAATGATCGATCTCGCTGCCTTCTATGCGGCCGTTGCCAATGAAGGTGCGCTGCCGCAGCCGCACGGAATCGATTCGATCGAGGAAAACGGCCGCACGATCTATCAATATCCGAAGACGCCCTTGCCGCGAATCGAGGCGGCCGATCGAGCTTCGTTCTATCAGCTCAAGACCATGCTGCAGGGCGTCGTCGCGCGCGGCACCGCGCGCAGCATTGCCGCGCTGTCTCCTTACGTGGCCGGCAAGACCGGCACGACCGAAAACGCCGTGGATGGCTGGTTCATCGGCTTCACCAATGACGTGACCGTCGCGGTATGGATCGGCTATGACAATGGCGACGGCAAGCGCCGCTCGCTCGGCTCGAACGAGACGGGCGCCCGGGTGGCGCTGCCGATCTTCCAGCCGATCATCGAGGCGATTTGGGCCGAGCACATCGCGCCAAAGGCAGCTCTAAGCGGACCTTCGCCGGAGGCCAGACAGCTTATTGTCGACATTCCGATCGATTACATGACCGGCGATCGCGCCAACGGCGGCAATTTTGTCGAGCATTTCCGCCGCAGCGCCGATGGTCAGGTCGCCGACACGCAATACCAGTTCGTTTCGCGCGATGATGCCTATTATCAGGACCAGCAATGGGGCAACAACGATCAGGGTTCTTTCTGGGGCGGCGGCGGGTACAATGGCAACGGTCAGTGGATCGGCCGCTCCTACTATCCGAACCAGAGTTGGTCGAACCAAAATTGGCGGCAGCCGCCGCAGCCACCAGCGCAACCTGCACAGCCGGCAGCGCGTGGCCTGTTTCAGCCGTGGCATTGGAGCGACAACCCGCCTCTCCGCAATTTCTTCTGGGGCGGGGGCGTGAATTGACGGCGCGGTCCTGAAAGCAGAGCCCCCATGCGTCGGTCGGCCCTCCCTCTCGCCTTGTTTGTCGGCATATGGATTGACGCGCGATGCGTTGCGTCCGTCGCCCACGCGCAGGACTTTCGCATCGACGACGTAAGCTCCGCACGCAAGGCCGATGTGACGCGGCTGACGGGAAAAACAATCGAGTTCAGCGATCGTACCACGGCCAGCGGTGTCGACAGCGAGACGGCGCTGACGCCTTTCGATACATGGGCGAGCACCTATCCCGCCGAAAAGAAGTTGCTGGCGCTATTTCCGGGCTATGTGGAACCGGTTGTCGCCAATGTAGCCGGCGATGACACCGACAAGGCTTCGGGAAAGCCGAACACCGAGAAGCTTTACATGTACGTGGCGCAGGCCCGCTTCGTGCTGACTAAAGCGCCGGCGGCAATCGATTTATCGCGTTATGTGACCTTGCCGTTCTTGCAGAGCATCGATCCCGCGATACAGCACAAGTTGATTTCCCCGGCCGATGTAATGACGTTTAAGGACAAAGCCGGCGCCGGCAACGATAATCCCGACCGCAAGTGGTGCACCGGCCTGGCAACGTCGATCTGCATCCAGTCCACCTACAAGCTCGAAGGCAAGATCCCGATGGGGATCATGCTGGTCAATAAATTGCGCGACAGCAAAAAAGTCGCCGACCACATCGACTTCCAGAGCGAACTCGCAGCTCTCGCGCCGTCCGATCTCGACCAAGCCGGCTTGCAGGAATTGACCCGGCTCAACACGCCCGTTACCGGCGCGCTCGTCCAGAATATTTTCTACGTCAATCAGATCATGAAGTTCGGGAAATTTTTCGCTGTACTCCAGGCGCATCCGAGCGACGCCAACAAAACCGTAGTCACCGCCTTCATGGCGCTGGCGATCAAGGCGAGCGTGCTCGACGAAAAGCGAAACTTCGAGCAGGTGCCGGTTTTGCGCAACCTGGTGCCGGCGCAAGTCTTGATGGGGCAATCTTCGTTCAATTCTGGCAACTCGATCAGCGCCGGCTTGCCGAAATACGCTCGCAACGAAATCAAAACCGTTGCAACCTTGCTGGGTACGCAATAATTTTCGTTGACGGAGGCCGGACTAGTGTGTGCCCGCCCTCCGGCAATCTCATCAGCAAAATCATGCACATGAATTTTTATGCGGCGCGACGGTCTTTACCAGGCTGCCGATGCCATTAACGGCTTTTTGTCGGGTCAAAAAGAGTTTTGACGGGCCCAGTGAGAACAAGAGGGCGTCTCAGATTCCCGATTGGACGAAGACAATGCTGACGAAGGGTATGGGCCGAGATAAATAGATCACGCGCTCTACGCCGCGCGCGCTTTGTTGCCTCGTTCAAGCGCCTGCACCGCCTCCTCTGTGGTCTGCACATCGCCGAATTGCCCGTAGAACGCCGAAAGCGTCGCGTTGTGCTCTTCGTCGGTATGGGTGGCGAGAGCGTCGGAGACCATGATCACCTTGAAATTGAGCATCATGGCGTCGCGCGCGGA
>DASPWC010000041.1:0-5444 GCA_035622055.1 Xanthobacteraceae bacterium
AACCTTGCAAGCCGACATCGGCAAATATGTCATCGGCGTCAGTGAGGACATCGATCCCGAGAATCCCGATGCGGTGTTCTGGTCGCTCGCCTACCGCGCCAACCCGATCGAGGACGTGCATATCGCGCCCTATCGCTCTCGCGGACACGGCCCGAAATCCGAAGGCGGGGGCAGCGAGGAATCGACCATGCTGATCGACGCCACGCAGAAAACGCCCGATCCGCCGATCTCGCTGCCCAAGCGCGAATATATGGAGCGCGCGCGCGCGATCTGGCAGGAGCTTGGCCTGCCGCCGCTCACCCCGCGGCAGCCCTGGCATGGCTACTCGCTCGGCGATTGGGACGCGGTATGGGACAAATATGCCGAGCGCGCCGTGACCGGCCGGTGGGAAGAGACCGGCAAGGAAAGCTTCGCGCATCGCCGCTCCGGCCTCAGGCCCGAAACGCCGGTCAAAAGCGTGAAAGAGTGATCAAGCGCCGACTTAAGGTTTTTGCCGGGGGATGATCTTGCCGTCGAGCATGCTTTCAGGCCGGTCGCTTCTCGCCAGAATCCGTGCACGCTGGCGCAATATCACCAAACGGTCCGGATGATTTAAGACGGCAGCCTTATACAGCGCGCGAGCGGTCGCGAGACTATGGTGGCGCACAAGCACGGCCTCGATGTCGGCGCCCTCCCCGCCCCCGCGAAATAGTTCGATGCTGTATTTGCCCTGCATTTCCCTGCAGCGCGCATTCGATTTTCTGGACTGCACGCCGCCATCTATCTTTGTAGCGATGGCTACCTTTGAGCAGGCGCGGTCTTCAGAGTGGGAACCCGATCAGCGAGCCCGCATCTATATGGACGTATAGGCCGCTAACCATTTTGTATTTGGCCGATACAAGCAGCGTGTTGGCGCGAGAGAGCAGCTCGAATTTGCGAACGCCGCCTATATGCACTGCGCCGCGCTACCGGCCTTTTCAGTTATCGCCGCGAAACGCGAATGTCGGCAAGAGAACCATGACAACGATTGAATCCGTTGGTCGCGAGAACAGGCTCCGCATGAATCGGCTCCACGTGGATCGACTCTACAGGTCTTATATTGGTTTGGGACTGGCGCCTCAAAATGCGAGCGGTTCGCAGACGATACCGTTTGCCCATTTTGGCGCATTCGAAGTGCGGCTCATCGAATTCATAGATCCCGGCCGGCAAGACGGCTTGGACCTCTGGATCGAGCTCTATCGTCACGATACTCAATCGTCGATAGACAGTTGCCGGTGCGCGGATCTCGACGAGGCGGAAAGTCTGGGCGAATACCTCATTTGCCAAGCAAGGACGTTGTACGAATCCGCCGGAGCGTGACTCCGGCCGGATGAAGTATCAAACGGACTTGGCCGCGGCGTGGATGGCGGCGCGCACGCGCTGATAAGTGCCGCACCGGCAGATATTGGTAATCGCTGCGTCGATATCAGCGTCCGTGGGCCTGGGCTTTTCTCTTAAGAGCGCCACGGCGGCCATCATCATTCCGCTCTGGCAATAGCCGCATTGCGGGACATCGAGATCGATCCATGCTTGCTGGACCGGATGCAGCGTGCCGTCTTGCGTCAGCGCCTCGATCGTGATGACCGCTTTGGCGCCAAGCGTTCCGACGGGGACTTGGCAGGATCGCGTGGGAACGCCATCGATAAGCACCGTACACGCGCCGCATTGCGCAATGCCACAGCCGTATTTGGTCCCGGTCAATCCTATTGTGTCGCGCAACACCCACAGCAGGGGGGTATCGTCTTCGACGTCAACACGATGGGTCTTGCCATTGACGGACAAAGCAATCATGGACCGCCCTTGCGAATGCCCCGAATAAGTTTAGCCCGAACGGCTTGGGATATAAATCCGGCAGAACGCCGACACGCACCGCGCGGTCGTCTTCGGGGTCGCCCGATTTAATTGGGGGATTGGCGTCCACCCGGCCCGAAAGGCGGCAGCTCGGGCCGATTGCCACGCAGTCCGCCGCTCTCTTTTCACGCCGATCAAACCGGGGCATTCTAGGGCTCGACACTGCCGGTTGTGCCCATTGCGGGGGCCGGTCAGGGCGCAACGCATAGTTAGAATAGTCTTTTTGGAGGAAAGCATGACCCATCGCATCACCCGGCGCCACGTAAGCGCCGGTATCGGCGCGGCTCTGATTTCGCCAGCGCTGGCGCGGAGGCCCGCCTACGCACAAGGCGGCGGCGAGCCCATCATGATCGGCTTCGCCATGGCGCTGACCGGTCCACTGGCAGCCAACGGCAAACAGGCGCTGCTCGGCGCGCAGATCTGGCAAGAAGAAGTCAACGCCAAGGGCGGCCTGCTCGGCCGGCAGGTTCAACTGGTCAACTACGACGACCAGTCCAATCCGTCGACCATACCGGGCATCTACACCAAGCTGCTCGACGTCGACAAAGCCGACCTCGTCGTCGGACCCTACGCCACCAATATGGTGGCGCCGGCTATTCCAGTGGTCATGCAAAAGGGCAAGCTCTTCATCGGCCTGTTCGCGCTCGACGCCAACGGCGAATTCCATTACCCGAAATATTTCTCGATGCTGCCGTCGGGGCCAACGCCGAAGGAGTCTTTTACCGAGGGCTTTTTTCAAGTGGCGGCGGCGCAGAATCCGAAGCCCGAGACTATCGCCATCGCCAGCGAAGACGCCGAATTTGCGCGCAACTGCGCGGACGGCGCGCGAAATAACGTGAAAAAATACGGCTTCAAGCTGATCTACGATAAGACCTATCCGCCGAGCACCACCGACTTCTCGCCGATCATCCGCGCCATTCAGGCGACAAATCCGGATATGGTGGTGATCTGCTCGTATCCGCTGAGCTCGGTCGGCATGGTGCAAGCCGCCAACGAACTGGGCCTGAAGCCGAAGATGATGGGCGGCGGCATGGTCGGCCTGCAGGCAACCGTATTCAAGGACAAGCTGAAGTCCAAGCTCAACGGCATCATCAACTACGAAACCTGGGTGCCGTCGCCGAAATTAATGGCGCCGGCGGCCAGCTTCTTCAAGACCTATCAGTCGCGCGCGCCGTCGCAAGGCGTCGATCCGCTCGGCTACTATCTCGGCGGCTGGGGTTATGCCTATCTGCAGGTGCTGCAACAGGCGATCGAGGCGACCAAGAGCATCAATGACGACAAGCTCGCCGACTACATGCGCGGCAATGTATTCAACACCATCATGGTGTCGGATCTGAGATTCGGCAAAAACGGCGAATGGACAAAGTCCGGAATGCTGCAGGTGCAGTATCACGGCATTACCGACGCTGCGAATCTCGAGACTTGGCGCGGCATGAGCTACCAGACGGTGCTCACGCCGGCCGACGAGAAAACCGGCAGCGTCATCTATCCCTACGAGAAGGCCTTGGGATAGGACCTATGTGATCTCCTTCCCGGCGCGGCGCCGCACGATGTCGTGCTGCGCCGCCAAGCCGGGTTGCTTCGGTGCAAATGCTTCTGCCAACCTCCCTTGTCGGTTCCTATCCGCAGCCTGAATGGCTGATCGATCGCGAAAGGCTGTCGAAGCAAGTCCCGCGGGTGCGCGCGGACGATTTGTGGCTTGTCGCGCCCGACAGGCTCGAAGCGGCGCAAGATGACGCGACGATCCTAGCGATCCGCGACCAGGAGCGCGCCGGCCTCGACATCATCACCGACGGCGAGCAACGGCGCGAAAGCTATTCCAATCGCTTCGCCACCGCGCTCGACGGCATCGACATCGACAAGCCGGGCACGGTGATCAATCGCAACGGACGATCCATTCCGGTGCCGAGGATCGTCGGGCCGATTAAGCACCGGCAACCGGTCGAGCTGCGCGACCTTAAGGTGCTTCGCGCCAATACCGGGCGCAAGATCAAGGCGACGGTGCCGGGCCCGTTTACGATGGGCCGCCAGGCGCAGGACGACTATTACGGCGACGAGGAAGCCGTCGCGTTGGCTTATGCAGACGCGGTCAATGCAGAGATCAAGGACCTGTTCGCGGCCGGGGCCGACGTGGTGCAGATCGACGAGCCGTGGATGCAGCAGCATCCGGAAAAGGCGCGCCGTTATGGCGTCAAGGCGCTCGACCGCGCGCTCGACGGCGTTGCCGGCACCGTCGCTGTGCATCTGTGCTTCGGCTACGCGGCGGTGGTGCACGACAAGCCCGCCGGCTATTCCTTTCTTCCCGAGCTGGAACAGTCAAAAGCGCAACAGATATCCATCGAGGCGGCGCAGCCCAGGCTCGACCTTAAGATCTTGCGGCAATTGCCGTCGAAGACGATCGTGCTCGGCGTGATCGATCTCGCCGACATGACGATCGAGACGCCGCAGGCAGTCGCCATGCGCATCCGCGCCGCGCTCGATCAAGTGCCAGCCGATCGGCTTGTGGTGGCGCCGGACTGCGGCATGAAATACCTGCCGCGCGTGGTCGCCTTCGGCAAAATGAAAGCCATGGCCGAGGGAGCGGCGCTGGTGCGGCGCGAGCTTGGCGGCGGCGGAGACGATTGATGCGGCGCCGGCGCTTTCTTGCCGGCCTGCCATTTGTCGCGACGGCAGTTCGTACGCGACCGCCCGAGTCTCAAGCCGGTCCAGACCGGAAATACGCATGAGGCCCTAGGCATTTGCGTCCGTCGGAGCAATTCCGCGCTTGCCGAGGCGATCGGCAAAGCCCAAGCGGCCCTCATGGCGGACGGCACGATTCCCAATCTGATCCACACCTGGCGGGCGCAACGGTTCCGGATTGAGCGGGATCAGCTGCGCTCCAGCGCGTCGCGGTCCCATTTGGCGAGATTCGCCGCCGCTGCGTAGGTTTCCTGCAAAAAGCCCAGCAGCAACGAGTCTGGATCGCTCGCCCGGCGCACCGCGTCGTAAGGCAAAATGAACTCGCCGAGATTGCTGTCGTAAGCGGCCTCGGCGGTCTTGAGCGGCGTGTTGCCGTAACCGGCGGGTTCCGGATAGGCATAGACATAAAACGCGGCGCGGCCATAGCCGCCGTTACCCGGCCAGAAGCCGCAGCTTGAGACTTCGTGCGAATAGGCTTCGTCCATCACCCACTTTGCAACGTTTGGCGTCGTGCCTTTCGGCGGCGGCGCGGTTCGCCCGGAAAAGCGCGTGGCGGCAAGGTCGAAGCTGCCCCAGAAAAAATGCACCGGGCTCGCTTTACCGATGAAGCGCGCGCGAAATTCGGTCATCACGCGGTTGGCCTGCACCAGAGCCTGCCAAAATCTTTGCACGTAAGCGGGATCGTACTGCGCGTGCGTGCGGTCCTTCTCGAACGAAGTGGCATTCTCAATCTCGCAGGGCGTGGTCCAGATGTGCACGTCGATGCCGAGACGATTCAACGCCTGCATGAACGCAGCATAGAAATCGGCAACCGCCATCGGCTCGAGCGCCAGTGTTTCGGTGCGTCCATCGCTCGCTTCGATGCGGAGACGATGCTGCTCAAAGTCGAACACCAC
>DASPWC010000042.1:0-14115 GCA_035622055.1 Xanthobacteraceae bacterium
GCGATCCGTTGGAGAAAAGCCAAGCTTGACGAGGCTAAGAGGGTGATCGTGGCCTACCACGCCCAGCGAAATCTCAGCACGAGGGCTGCTTTTGTCGTAACGTCCCCGAGCATGGTGCGTGGACAATCAGATCAGAAGACCGAACAACAGCAACACAAGCCTAATGAGGGTGACGCCTTCGACGAAAAGCCCCAAAGCTCATCGTCCCAATCGTCTGCACCATAGATACATGGGCAATCGGCCATCCACACCCGATCTGTTTTCGCCCACCTCGGCTCGCGAGCCTCAGGATGGCGCCGAACAATCAAGTCGGGAAAAACTGTAGTCAATCCTTTCCGCCGCTTTGGAAGATGGCCATAAGGTCCCTGGCCTGTTCGCCGAAAGCATTAAACTGAGTCTGGATGAAGTCCGTTTGAATTTGAATTACTTCTTGGACTGATTTCGCTTCACTCAATATCTTGACATATTCATGCAGAGCGGAAACGTTTTGCTCGGCGTGACTCTTCAGCTTTTCACCCAACCGCGTGCCGCCTGACGGTAAGGACGAAATTGCCTTCTTGAGAATATCGAAATAGGCTTCCGTAGCCTGAAACATTCGCTTCTCGGCTTCCTTAGAAATTGCCTTCACCTCTCCGTAAAGTTCCTTGTCTTCTGCCATGGTCGGCCTCCTCCTGTTCGCCTATACCCACGCCCAAGGTCCCCAAAGGGGGAAGTCCACGGCCGACGTTATCGGCAATCAACGTCTTCGTTCAAGTCTTTGGTAAGTTTCGGGGGACCAGCGTGGAGACTCTTCCTTCGGAAGCTCCGCTACGGAATTAATCCCACACGTTTTCAATTGATCTGAATTTAATTCTGCCGGTATCGCAATTCCAAGCGATTTAACCAGATCAATTATGCTGCGTCTGAAAAACTGGGAGCGGGTTATGTCATTTTCGACACACCATTTGTCGATTGCCTGCAATAATTGCCTAGGCAAACGAAACGCGGTTGACGTTATCTCGGGTCGGGAATGTGTCAGCAACTGATTGTTGGAATTCATTTGGGTTATCTCCTCGTCTGTTGTGGGTATTTATATCCGGCAATGCTGCTAGATGCGTTGAAGCCGGGACAGGTTGCCGGCGAATTTAAATTCACATTTTTCTATTAAGAACGACGGCTGAGCCGTCGTTTCGCGTTGCGTGAAAGCCCCAATTTTTGCTTACGCCTTCGTCGGTCCAATCGGATTTGTCAAATACCGATAATCCGCCTTCCGGTCCGAAATCAAACGACGGAGACACCTTGCGCCGGTCGAATATGACGGGTCCTTCTCAAGTTGCTTCTTCAAGGCCGCATGAGAGGTCCGCAAGTGGGTGGTTAGCTCTGCGACAACGGCATCGGACATCGGATCAGCATATCCATCCACCAAGCCACAGACACCGCTCATCGTGAACGGCCTTCCGTTGACGCTCACTTCACGCTCGGAAAGAGCCGGATTCCAATTCGAGAAAAGTTGGACGGCCTCGCTGAATGCTTCCCGGAGGTAATTTGGGATCGGCTCCGGTGAAAGCTTGGCCATTGGCGGTCTGATCCCATCGCGATGGTTCTCAACAGAGCAAACCAATACCCAACCTTGCGTCTTTCCGCCACCAAAGCAATTTGCTAGGAATGCCATTGTTTGATCTTAAAAAACGGGGATGTTCAATGGCTAGAAAGGTGAGGAAACGGCGCGCCTGGACCATTGCTGAGGTTCGCGGACTGAAGGCAATGGCAAAAACAAAAACTCCGGCGAGGAGAATTGCAAAGAAATTTAAGAGGACCGAAGGTGCAACTCGGCAAAAGGCATGGAGCATGGGGCTGTCACTCAATTCTCGCTAGCGGTTCTGACACGTTTGAGCTACCGATCTGTTCCGTCTGGATCGGTCATAATGGTGACCACGAAGCCCCGGCAGCCCGAGTTCGCCGGGGCTTTTTTCTTTAGGCCGCCGTTGCCGGATGCTTAGCCACCTTCCAAAATTATTGGCCGGATTCGGACATCGCACCGAGCGGTTTTGGTTTGCGTAGTCGCCTCGCGTGGTGACCGCTCTCACGCAAGAGAAAATATTTTCAGGATGAGGTTCTTTTCGCGGGATGGGAACGGACCATCGCAAGCCCGGCACGTTATGGGTTGGTCAACAGTCTCCGGCCCGGTTTCGGCTTTGACGACGTGGTAAAACCGCATCGCAGTTCGGACAATGAACTATGGGCATGATGTCCCGCGTCACGCACTTGTCACGCTACCCCGGCAAGCATCCATTGTACCCAAATCCCTGAGTCCGAGAAACACCGGCATGGCTTGGACCAAGCAGTGAACAACCTACGCCCCGATGACTTGCCTCGAAAGCACCGCCGGGGATTTGATTGAGGCCAGTCTCCGGAGTATCAATGTTTCGCTGGCCTGCCGATCCCTTCTTCCGGAGTTCGGGTCGGCAGGTATAGCAGGACCTTGTTTTGACTTAGCCCCGGCCCCCAGACGCCGGGGCTTTTTCTTTGGACCTCTGGTAGCTCCATGCACTGCCCCAAAATAGAAGCAGTACGGCAAGCTTCGTTGTGGATGATCTCCTAGCCGCCGCGAGATCGCCCGCATGGGGGACTGTCCTGCCAGTCTCGATTCGACGGAGGGGGACAATGCTCGTCGGCTTCAAAAGCGAAATGCATCCGCCAACGGTTTACGTGAATCCAACCAGGGTCGAAGCCATTTGGTCTATAGGTTCCGATCAGACGCGAATTGATTTCGGCCCCGATCATTCCATTGTCGTCACCGTCCCTTTTGAGAAGGTTCGACACGACATAGACGCGGAGCTAGAGAGGATTGTCTAAATGGGGAGCCTTTTGTTTAAGGCTCCCTCAATCGGTTCCTCGCAATCCTCGCGGCAATGTTCCGCGTAGTAGCGATAGTTTTGGTCGCTATGGCAGCCGTTGATCTGTATTTCTTGGACGGCCGATACATCCACGCCCTCCAAGAGATTGGCCGATCTGTGCTTCACTTTTCCGGATATTAGGCCGCCTCCGTCGGGGGTCTTTTCCGGCCTCCGACAGGCCCTATGCCTGACTGGGGCGAGTTGCTTCGCGCCGCCCGCCGAATCAAGCCAGACCGTGATGCCTTCTCCCCGACCTTGATATTGGTCCCTGACCCTGATCTGTGGGTCTTGAACATATATTAAAACTTGTGTTCAGAACTGAAAAACCTTAAAATACAATGGCTTGAATTGAACGTATATTATGCACAAAATGTGAGGGGCGATGGCGACCTATGGCTACGCGAGGGTCAGCTCCGATGGGCAAACCCTCGATGCCCAGCTTGCCTCGTTGAAGGCCGCCGGGGCAGGGCAGGTCTTCGCCGAGAAGCAATCGGGGGCGAAGACCGACCGGGCCGCTCTAACCCGTTGTATGGCCTCGCTAGGGCAAGGGGACATACTTCTGGTCGCCAAGCTAGATCGGCTTGCCAGGAGCACCCGTGACCTTCTCAATACGCTGGCCGCAATCAGTGACGCGGGGGCCAACTTCAAATCATTGGGCGATCCGTGGGCCGATACGACCACCCCGCACGGCAAGCTAATGGTCACGGTGCTGGCGGGATTGGCTGAGTTTGAACGGCACTTGATCCTCTCTAGAACGGCGGAAGGCCGGCAACGTGCAATGGCCAGAGGGATCAGGTTTGGTCGAAAGCCGAAGCTAACCAAGCACCAACGCGATGAAGCTTTGGCTCGAAAACGTAATGGCGAAACTCTGACCGAGATAGCTCGGAGCTATAACGTCAGCCACATGACCATTAGCAGGTTGAGTCCCGCTTGATTTATTAGGTTCTTAGGGGCCGCGTCGATAAGATCATTCCTCCTCAGAATCAGTTGGAGGCTCGCACACAACATGGTCGGTGGAAGGGGATGCAGATAACAATAGATGCGACCGTCACGCGAGGATTTGGAGTTGCAAGCAAGAATATCAAATTCCAATTGCCGTCACTGTAACCAGCAACAGCTTCAAAGACGGGGACTATCTGCCCAAGGAGTTCATTCTATCGGCTGATTTCGGCTTCGGCTGTGCCGGCGGCAACAAGTCACCGCACCTTAAGTGGTCGGGCGTGCCGACCGGAACAAAAAGTTTTGCCGTTACCTGCTATGATCCTGACGCACCGACAGGTTCAGGCTTCTGGCACTGGCTGGTCGTGAATATTCCGGCGACAGTGGGCGAACTTGCCGAGGGTTCGGGCAGCAAAGGCGGAATGCTCCCTGCCGGAGCATTGCAGACTCGTACCGATTTTGGTGCACCCGGCTACGGCGGCCCGTGTCCACCGGAGGGCGATCATCCGCACCGTTATCTGTTCACGGTGTTCGCGGTGAAGGCCGAAAAACTCGACGTGAAGCCAGACACTTCGGCGGCTGTCGTCGGCTTCAATTTGCATTTCAATACGCTGGCCGAAGCAGAAATCATGGGATTATTTAAACGATGAGACGCTTCTAGGAATTTCGCTCTCGTCGATATAACGATAGCTTCTGTCCGCGATGATAAGGGGTGGCAGTGTTCCACCTACCGTCCGATATTGAAAGTCTAATCCACTTCGACTCTGCCTCGCTCGGCGTTACGACTCGCGAAGGCAAACATTTTGAATTCAAGTCCAACTTCAGGCCCAATGATTTATCCGACTACGGCAAGACGTTGGCCGCTTTCTCAAACGCGGACGGCGGCGTTTTGATTTTCGGAGTCAGCGAAGAACCCCGGAAGATTGTAGGGGTTGATCACATTGTAGATGAAGCTGAATGGGCCAATAGGTTGCGTGAGGACTTCGATCCAGAAATAGTTATTAGCACGAGGATTTACCGTGTTGGTTCTCTCAGACTTCTGGCGGTGGGCGTGGACCAATCTTTGAATAAACCAGTGGTTTGCCGAAAGAGTCGATCAAAATCTGTCAAAGGCAGAGATGGCAAAGTGACAGACGTGGAAGTGTTGCGTGAAGGCTCTATCTACTTTCGATACGCCGGCCAGACGAAGTACATCGGCTACGCCGAACTTACGGCGATGCTTGCCGAGCAAGAGCGAAAACGCATCCAAGCGGTGATGCAAACACTGAAAGTTATGGAAAGACTTGGGCCAGACAATAGCCGTATGGTGGAAGTCGAACAAGCAACGACACAACCCGACCCTAACGTGACATCGCCTCCGACCCCGATAGAGAACCCCGAACCAAGTTCTCTCGCGAATGACGCATTGGCACAAGCCTCTTCCGTACCAGAGGTGAGAAAAGAAGGCTTGCGCGTTCAGTCGAGTGTGCAAATTGCAAGGCGAAACACTTATTATGTGTACACTAAGAAGTTTGACCAGACCATTCGCGCCGATCAGTTGGCGAAGAACGATGAGTCGACGCGACTAAATCGAAAATTAGTTAGGAGGAACCCCGACCGAGGCTCCGATAGATTGATAGCAGAAATTTTTACCAAGCTTAATCGGATTGCAAAGCCACCGTCGATGTCGATTGCGCTTCTTCTCGATAATTCGGGCAGTATGCAAGATAAAATTCTTGCCCTTGCTCGCACCGCACTGTTGCTAGTTGAAGTGCTGGAAACTTGGCAGATTCGAACCGAAGTATTGGGCTTTACAACGCGTTCATTTGGCGGCGGTCAGTCTGGGGAGCTTTGGCGTGAAGACGGAAAGCCGATCTCGCCCGGTCGTCTCAATGATTTGAGGCATGTAGTATATAAGACGTTTGATGAAACGGCGTCAGTTTCTTCGCGAAGACTGGGAGTGATGCTCCAAGACGACTTGTTGAAGGAGGGCATCCACGGGGAAGCCCTTCTTTGGGCCTATAGCAGGCTTATTCAGGAGGTATCCAAAACAAGACTTCTGTTCATGTTTACTGATAGTTTTCCAAACGATCAGTCCACGGCGAGAGTGCAAGGAGACGATTTCTTGAAGGATCATTTCAAGAGCGTTGTGCAGCAAATAATGTCCGAAAGGCGAGTGCTGCTCAAACTGGTCGGCGTCGATTGTGACCTCTCTGACGTTTTGGCGGACGCCATTACTGCAAAAGCCTCGAAGCTTGCGTCTCCGGTGTTCGATACCTTAAGAGCTTTTATTTAGTTGCTACGGCGATCGCGTTTGTCTTGGCGAAACCTCGATGAGATGCTCAAAGACGGCCGTCCAACGCTTGGATATTCCCCTCCGCGCGTTAGAAATTGTCTGCCAAGGATTGGGATCAAGTGCTAAAGCCCACGTCGAGGCGGAAGGCGGAGCGTGAATCGTTTTCGGGATGAAATGTGGGATGAGACAATCGGCGCGATGAAGAAAGTACCGTATTTCAGCTACTTATTCGAACATCCTGGCGGAGAGGGAGGGATTCGAACCCCCGATACGGTTGCCCGTATGCCGCATTTCGAGTGCGGTGCATTCAACCACTCTGCCACCTCTCCGCAGAACTCGAAGGCAGGCCGAGCGCGTCGCGCGCCGTATTTAGCGGCGTAGCCGCAGGGAGACAAGGCCGCGCCGCGCGCGAACTCTCTAGTGGAGCATGATCATGCTCTAAAGCGAGCCGCGTTAGCGGCCGGTAAACACCGGCTTTCGCTTCTCCATGAAGGCGGTGCGGCCTTCGACATAGTCGTGGCTGGCGAAGCACTGCTCGACCATGGCGTTGGCGCGGGGGACGTCGCGCTGCGATTCGTCCTTAAGGATCTCCCCGACCGCGAATTTGACCGCCTTGATGGTGAGCGGCGCGTTGGCGCAGATCATGTCGGTGATGCTCTTGACGTAGCTTTCGAGCTCGGCGCCCGGCACCACGCGGTTGACGAGGCCCATGGCGTGCGCCTCGCGGGCGTCGAACTGGCGCGCGGTATAGAAAATCTCCTTGGCGTAGGAATGCCCGACAATGTCGACGAGCCGCTTGAGGCCGGCAATGCCGTAGCCGAGGCCGAGCCGCGCCGCCGGCACCGCAAACACCGAGTTGTCGGAACAGATGCGCAGATCGCAGCAGGTCGCGACGCCCAGCCCGCCGCCGATGCAGTAGCCGCGGATCATGGCGATCGTCGGCTTCGGGAATTCGTAGACGCTGTTGAACGCCGCCGCGGTTTTGAGATCGTAGGCGCGGGTCGCCTCGAGCGAGGCGCGCTCGCTCTCGAATTTCGAGATGTCGGCGCCGGAGACGAAGGCCTTGTCGCCGGCGCCGGTCAAGACCACGACGCGCACCGCCTCGTCGGCGGCGAAAGCCTCAAGCGCGCGCCGCGTCGCCTCCCACATCTCGAGCGACACCGCATTGTGCCGCTGCGGATTGTTGAAGGTGACAATGCCGACGCCCCCTTCCTTGCGCGAGACGAGCTTGTCGGTTTGCGTCATGGCCGTTCCTTGTCTCTTAATTCGTCATGGCCGGGCTCGTCCCGGCCATCCACGTCATTTAGCTCCAAGTCTCGTTCCAAGTCGTGGATGCCCGGCACAGGGCCGGGCATGACGACCCTAGACCGCCCCGGCCTTGTGCAGCGCGGCGATGTCGCGCTTGCTGAAGCCGAATTCTTTCAGCACCGCATCGGTGTGCTCGCCAAGCTCGGGCGGCCGCGCGGCGAGCCGCGAAGGCGTGCGCGACAGCGCCACCGCCTGGCCGAGAAGCCGCATCTTGCGCTTGTCCTTGCGGGTGACGTTCTGCGCGACGCCGAGATGCTGGACCTGCGGATCGTCGAATACCTCATTGATCGCGTAGATCGGGCCGGACGGCACGCCGGCCGCGTTGAAGCATGCGACCCATTCGGCGCTGGTGCGGCTGCCGAGATAGCGCTCGATGTCGGCGGTCAGCGCATCGCGGTTGCGCGAGCGTGCCGCCTCGTCCTTGTAGTCCGGCTTCTGCAGCAGCGGCTCGGCGCCGGCGGCGCGGCAGAGCCGCTGCCACATTTTCTGCCCGGGCGCGGCGACGTTGATGTAGCCGTCGCGGGTCTTGAACACGCCGGTCGGAATGCTGGTCGGGTGATTATTGCCGGCTTGCGGCGCGACCTCGCCATTGACGAGAAAGCGCGCGGCCTGGAAATCGAGCATGAAGATTTGCGCCTGCAGGAGCGAGGTCGCGACCGCCTGGCCCTTGCCCGATTTCTCCCGTTCCAGCAGGGCAACGAGAATGCCGAGCGCCGCGAGGAGCCCGGCGCTGAGATCGGCGACCGGAATGCCGGCGCGGACAGGCCCCTGGCCGGGGAGCCCGGTGATCGACATCAGGCCGCCCATGCCTTGCGCGATCTGATCGAAGCCGGGCCGCACCGCGTAGGGGCCCGACTGGCCGAAGCCGGAAATGCTGGCGAACACCAGGCGCGGATTGATCCGGGCGAGCGTCTTATAGTCGATGCCCAGCCGCTTCTTCACGTCGGGACGGAAATTCTCCACCACCACGTCGGCCTTTTTGACCATGCGCTTGAAGGCGGCGAGCCCAGCCGGCGCCTTCAGATTGAGCGCCATGCTGCGTTTGTTGCGGTGCAGGTTCTGGAAGTCCGGCCCGTCGCGTGGCCCGGTCATCTGCGCTTCGACGTCGGGCGGCGCCTCGATCTTGATGACGTTGGCGCCCCAGTCGGCGAGCTGGCGCACGCAGGTCGGCCCCGCACGTACGCGGGTGAGATCGAGCACGGTGAAGCGTGCGAGAGCCTTCGACGCGCGCGGGAACGGCATGGTGGGGCGACTCCGATGCGCCGGGAGGCCGAGAACTTCCCCGATCCGACTGGGGTTGTCTACCGGCTCGCAAGGCGGTGCCGCCGGTCGTTCAACTCATGGCGATCCGGTAGAATGGCCCGGCGGACAGCCATCTTTCGGGCGCTTTCGCCCGGCGATGATCAAGTCAAGGCGGGCGACGCGATGTTACGACAAGGACGACTAGAGATGTTCAATTATCGCCGTGCCGCCACTGCCTTCGCAGCCGCTGCACTCACGCTTCTCGCCGGCGCGGCGTTCGCGCAGGAGCACGCCGGCCGGCCCCAGGGCGAACGCGTCCGCGCCGATCAGGGCCGGCAAGAGCAGAGCGGTCCGGGCGTGCTCTCGCTGCTGCCTGGGGATTCCGTCACCGAGCACAGCATCGATACCGCAAGCGGCAAGCTCGCCTATACGGCGACCGCCGGCACGTTCTCGCTGTTCGACCAGTCCGGCGAGCGCTCGGCGGCGGTGTTCTATACCGCCTTTGTCGCGAAATCGAACGATCCGCGGCGGCCGCTGACTTTCGTGTTCAATGGCGGGCCCGGCGCCGGCTCGGCGTTTCTCAATCTCGGCCTCGTCGGCCCGCGGCTTGCCGAGTTCGGCATGGACGGCCGCGACGGCGCCAATGTTCGCCTCGTCGACAACCCGGATACCTGGCTCGCATTCACCGACCTGGTGCTGATCGATCCGGTCGGCAGCGGCTGGAGCCGGCCGGCGAAGCCCGACGGCGGCAGCGCTTTCTGGGGCGTGCGCCGCGACGCCGAGTCGATGGCCAAGGTGATCGCGCTCTACGTCGCCAAGAACGGCCGCGTCGCGTCGCCGAAATACATCCTCGGCGAAAGCTATGGCGCCTTCCGCGCCGCCAAGGTGGCGGGCGACCTGCAGAGCGACCAGGGCATCGTGGTGAGCGGCATCCTGATGGTGTCGCCGCTGCTCGACGGCGACTTTCAGTTCGGCGGCGAGCGCTCGGCGCTCGGCGCGGCGCTGCACCTGCCGTCGCTGGTCGCAGCGGAGCTCGAACGCACCGGCACCTTCAGCAAGGAAGCGCTGGCGCAGGCCGAGCATTTTGCGCTCACCGATTATTTGTCGACGCTGTCCGGGCCGCCGCCGCGCGGCGAGGCGGCGCGTGAGTTCTACGGCCGCGTCGCCCGCCTGACCGGATTGCCGGAGGAGGTGGTCGCGCGCACGCGTGGCTTCATCCGCGACGCCTATATCAAGAGCCTGCGCGCCGGCGAGCACAAGATCGTCAGCCACTACGACGCGACCTTCGCGGTCGACGATCCCAATCCCGAATCCGAGAGCGCGCGCGGGCCCGATCCGATCCTCGACGGCGTCATCCGCGCCTATGGCGGCGCCTTTGTCGGCTATGCCCGCGATGAGCTCGGCTTCAAGACCGAGATCACCTACAACCTGCTCGCCTCGGATATCTCCGGCAAATGGGACTGGCACGAAGGGCCCGGCCGTTCGCAGCCGAGCGTCGCCGACGACCTGCGCGAGCTTTTGGCCCTGACCCCGTGGTTCCGCCTGATGATCGGCCACGGCATGAGCGACATGGTCACGCCATACAGCGTGTCGCGCTACGTGCTCGACCACCTGCCGTCCTCGATCGAGGAGGAGCGCGCCGAGCTCAAGCTCTATCG
Organism: Xanthobacteraceae bacterium; assembly: GCA_035622055.1. Taxonomy (GTDB): domain Bacteria; phylum Pseudomonadota; class Alphaproteobacteria; order Rhizobiales; family Xanthobacteraceae; genus BOG-931. Next base: position 10,299 of record DASPWC010000042.1, read on the forward strand.
CGGCGGCCACATGTTCTACATGGATCCGCAATCCCGCAAGGCCTTCACCGCCGACGCCCGCACCGTCTATGCGGCGCCGTGATCGGTGCCCTGAAGGCGCCGGCCGCGGCGTAGGCCGCTGCGGAATGAATGCGGCCGACGGCGTGCGTTAAGCCGCCGCGCGGCGTTGCCCCTTGTCTCGCCCATGCCGCCGCGCCAAGATCGCGGCAGAAAAAACACGCGCCTGCAGGGAGGACCGAATGACAAAGCGCCTCGATTTCGGCGCCGTGAACCGCCGCACCATCATCAAGGCCGGCGCTGTGGCCGGTCTCGCTCCGCTCGCCGCCCCGTTCATTGTCGCGGCGCGCGGCGAGGCGCCGATCAAGATCGGCGTCAACAATCCGCTGACCGGAACCTATGCCGCGTTCGGCAAGAGCGAGCTGATCGGCTGCCAGCTCGCGGTCGACGAGCTCAACGCCAAGAACGGTATCCTCGGGCGCCAGCTCGAGCTTCTCTCCGAGGATTCGACCAGCGGCGACGCCGGCGCCGCGGTGCAGAAGGCGCGCAAGCTGATCGAGCGCGACAACATCGACTTTCTGGTCGGCAATGTGAACTCGGCGCTCGCCCAGGCCATCGCCCAGGTCTCGAACGAAAAGGGCGTGCTGCATGTCGTTCCCGGCGGCCATACCGACGGCATCACCGGCGTCAATTGCAAATGGAACGTGTTCCGGGTCTGCAACACGACCCGCATGGAGGCGAATGCGGTATGCGGCCTGCTGTTCAAGACCTACGGCAAGAAATGGCACTTCATCACCCCGGACTACGCCTATGGCCACACCGTCTATGAGGGCTGCGAGGCCAATCTCAAGGAGCTCGGCGGCATCATTACCGGCAACGAGCTCACCCCGCTCGGCACCACCGATTTTTCCGCCTATCTGATCAAGGCGCGCTCCGCCAATCCCGACGTGCTGATCGTGCTGGTTGCCGGCGGCGACGCGGTCAATTGCCTGAAGCAGATTTCGCAGTTCGGCATCGACAAGCAGATCCACGTCGCCGGTATCCTGCAGGAGCTGGAGACCGTCGACGCCATGCCGCCGGAATCGCGGATCGGCATCTGGATGTTCGAGTGGTACTGGAAGCAGGCCGGCGTACCCGGCGTCGACAAATTCGTTGCCGACGTGCGCAAGCGCAGCGACGGCAAGGTGCCGACCGCGCGCACCTGGTTCGGCTACGTCACCATCCACGCCTATGCGCTCGCCTGCGAACGGGCGAAGACGATCGAAGCCAAGGCGGTCGCTAATGCGCTCGCCGACATGGAGCTGCCGCCGGAAGTCAAGCTGCAGCCGGACAAGGTCTATTTCCGCGGCGGCGATCACCAGCTGATGCTGTCGTCGTTCATCGGCGAATTGCTGCATACCGGCGACGGCGATCCGGAAAATCTGTTCAAGGTGAGCAACGTCGTCTCCGGCGACAGCATCGCGCAGTCGGTCGAGGATACTGGCTGCAAGATGAACATGCCGACCTGATTTCGCGCCGCTGCGGGCCCGCGCCGCGCTTAACGCGATCGCATGTGAGGTCTCTCCCGGTGCTGTCCGTGCGGCCGTCCGCCGCGCGAGCGCCGCGGCCCCTTGTCGGGCCTGGGCCGCCGAGTCAAGATCGCGTACCCAAAAAACCCCTGCAGGGAGGCATGAATGATCAAGCGCTTCGGTGTCGGCGGTCTCGACCGCCGCGCCCTGCTTAGGGTCGGCGCCGCCGCCGGCCTCGCCCAAGTCGCCGCCCCGTTCGTCATTTCGGCGCGCGGCGAAGCGCCGATCAAGATTGGCGTCTCTAATCCGCTGACCGGCACCTATGCGGCACCGGGCAAAAACGAAAGCATCGGCATGCAGCTTGCGGTCGATCAGCTCAACGCCAAGAACGGCATCCTCGGCCGCCAGATCGAGATGCTGATCGAAGACTCCACGAGCGGAGACGCCGGCGCCGCCGTGCAGAAGACGCGCAAGCTGATCGAGCGCGACAATGTCGATTTCCTCGTCGGCAACGTGAACTCGGCACTGGCCCAGGCGATGGCCCAGGTCTCGAACGAGAAAGGCGTGCTGCACATCGTCCCCGGCGGCCATACCGATCCGATCACCGGCACCGACTGCAAATGGAACGTGTTCCGGGTCTGCAACACCACGCGCATGGAGGCGAACGCAGTATCCGACCTCCTGTTCAAGACCTACGGCAAGAAGTGGCACTTCATCACCCCGGACTACGCGTTCGGCCACACGCTCTATCAGGGTTGTGAGGCCGATCTGAAAAAGCTCGGCGGCACCGTGACCGGCAACGAGCTCACGCCGCTCGGCACCACCGACTTCTCCGCCTATCTGATCAAGGCGCGGGCGGCCAATCCCGACGTGCTGGTCGTGCTGGTGCAAGGCAACGATATGGTCAACTGCCTGAAGCAGATCTCCCAGTTCGGCATCGACAAGCAGATCCATGTCGCCGGCACCCAGCAGGAGCTTGAGCCGGTCGAGGCGATGCCGCCGGAGGCGCGGGTCGGGGTGTGGATGTTCGAGTGGTATTGGAAGCAGGCGGCCGGCACGCCCGGCCTCGACGAGTTTATCGCCGAAATCCGCAAGCGCAGCGGCAAGGTGCCGACCGCGCGCACCTGGTTCGGCTACGTCACCATCCACGCCTATGCGCTTGCCTGCGAAAAGGCCAAGACCATCGAAGCCAAGGCGGCCGCCAAGGCGCTCGGCGACATGGAGCTGCCGCCGGAAATCAAGCTGCAGCCGAACAAGGTCTATTTCCGCGGCGGCGACCACCAACTCATGCTCTCGGCCTTCCTCGGCGAACTCCTGCAAACCGGCGACGGCGACCCCGAGAACCTGTTCAAGGTCAATACGATCGTCGCCGGCGACAGCATTGCGCCGTCGGTGGCGGACACCGGCTGCAAGATGAATATGCCGGCCTGATCGCGTTTCTCTCCCACGCCCCTCACCTCGGTCGGCCCGATCGCAGGTGAGGGGTTTTGTTGTGACCGACACCGATGCTTCAGCTCATCTTCTTCAATGTCACCAACGGCCTGATCATCGGCGCGTTCTATGCGCTGATGGCGATCGGCCTGTCGCTGATCCTCAACCTGTCGGGGGTGATCAACTTCGCCCATGGCGGCTTCCTAGTCATCGGCGGCTATCTCGCCTACGCGCTGACGCCGCGTCTCGGCTTCTGGGGCGCGCTGATCGTCGCTCCGTTCCTGACCGCGTTGATCGGCTTTGCCGTCGAGCGCCTGCTGATCCGCCGGCTCTACGGCCGCGATCCGCTCTACAGTCTGCTTCTGACCTTCGGGCTGGCCTTCATCATCGAGGACGGCACCCGGCAGATCTGGGGCGCGAACGGGCTCCCGTTCTCGGTTCCCGCCGCGCTGACCTCGCCGCTGAGCTATCAGTTCTTCTTCATCACCGGCTACCGCATGTTCATGGTGGCGGTGGTCGCGATCGTGGTCGCCCTTCTGTTCGTGCTGCTGCGCTACACCCGCATCGGCGTGCGCATTCGCGCCGGTACGCTCGATCTCGAGACCGTCGCCGCCCTCGGCGTCAATGTGCGGGCGCTGCGCTCGCTCAACTTCGCGGTCGGCATCTTTCTCGCCGGCCTCGCCGGCGTGCTGGCCGCAGGGCAGATCGGCCTTGAGCCGACCATGGGCGACGGCCTGCTTATGCCGAGCTTCATCGCCATCATCGTCGGCGGCGTCGGCTCGCTGACCGGAACGCTGCTCGGCGGCTTGCTGATCGGCGTCGCCTCCGGTCTGACCGCGGTGATCTTTCCTTCCGCCAGCGAGGCGGTGATCTACGTGATG
>DASPWC010000043.1:0-3895 GCA_035622055.1 Xanthobacteraceae bacterium
GTCCTATTACGGCATGTGGCACGCCGAGCAAGGCAACTTGCTCAAGGCCGAGGATGACCTCGAAAAAGTGCGGGAGCTCTGCGGCAATACGCAATGCCGCCCCTATATCGCGCTCAAAGAAGTGATCGACGGTACGCGCACCTACTGAGCCGATATCGCATCTCGCGTTCCTATCCCTCCCTGGTCACGCGAGAGATACCTGCGTAGAAACAAAAAGCCCGGCCACACGGCCGGGCTTTGAGATTCCGGAAAATGCCGAAAGCGCTGCGCGCTCAGCAGGGAATGCCGGGATTGGGATCAACCGGATACTCACCCATCTCCGGCTGCGGTCTCGGGATTTCCGCCGCGCCCGAGACGGCTGCCGTCTCTCCCACGGTCAGTTCGCGGATTGTCTGTTCGGTTTAAGCCGAGAATCAAAACCCGACTGCATCATTTCTCACGCCGCTTCACATTTTCTCACCGGCCAAGATCACCTCGCGTCTGAGCCATGAGCCAGGCATTGTAATCCGGATCGACCCGCTCGATCGGCAAAACGAGAATCGCGGGGGTCGTGTAGGAATGCGTCCGCTTCACCGCGGCGCGGACCGCTTCGGCGAGCGTGGCACGGGTCTTTATAATCATAACGACCTCCTCCCCGCGTTCGATCGCGCCTTGCCACCAATAAAGCGATACCATGCCCCGCAGAATATTGACGCACGCGCACAACCGGGCTTCTACCAATTCGCGGCCGGCGCGCTCCGCCTCGACAAAGGACGGATAGACCGTGTAGACCATAACCGCCTGATTTTGTTGGTCGGCGTTCATATGCATGCCTCGATAGTGCCTCAAAATAAAAACGCGAGAAAGGGCGGCGATGGCGGATGGGTGAGGTTGTAACCGTGGCGTCGAGGACAAGGCGGGAAATTTTCTCTTGGCCGATGTCGATTTTGGATGCGACCCAACGCAATCGCTCCGATGCGACGGCGTACCGCGCAGAGCGAATAGAGCCGAATGCATCGGCTCGAAAATTTGATGCAGAAGGCGTCGGTCACGCGCGCTCAACGAGGGATAAGCCATGGTTGCGCTAACTTGGATCGAAGCGGCCTTAGTCATTTTCCTTATTTTCGTGGTTCTGCGCACCGGTATCCGCATTGCAAACCAATGGCAGCGAGCCGTCATTCTCCGGCTCGGCAAATTCAACCGCGTCGCCGGACCAGGGCTTTTCTTTAAAATCCCAATTATTGAGAAAATATCGGAGGTGGTGTCCCTGCAGGTGGAAGTGACCGAAATCAAAGCCGAGCAGACCCTTACGAAAGACACGGTCCCGATCAACGTCAAAACCGTCATGTTCTGGCGTGTCGTCGATCCGCGGGCCGCGGTGGTCGAGGTGGCCGACTACGAAAACAGCCTGGAGCTGGCGGCTCAAACCGCGTTGCGCGAAGCAATCGGCGCTCACGATTTCACCGAATTGTTGACGCAACGGGCGTCCGTCGACACGGCGCTCAAAACCGCCATTGAGGAAAAAGCCAGGGCTTGGGGCCTCGAAGTTCAATCCATAGAAATCCAGGACGTCAAGATACCCGATGATCTACAGGCATCGATGAGCCGCGAGGCCCAGGCAGAGCGCGAACAGCATGCGCGTGTCATCTTGGGTGAGTCCGAAATTGCCATCGCTCAAAAATTCGTTGAGGCCGCGAAGGTATACGAGCAAAACAACATCGCTCTGCAGCTGCGGGCAATGAACATCATCTACGAAACCACGAAAGAGCGAGGTTCCACAATCCTCTTGCCGACGGGGCTTCTTGACGCGTTGAGCGGCCTTACCTCGGTCCTAGGCCGTGAAGCCAAGACGTAATGCCGAAAGCTCGCACCGGCTCCCTTTTTAAGCATATCGCCTTCGTGGCGAGCGACGTACCCGCGGCGCAGCGGGCCCGGCGGCGGCTGATTCAGCGCTATGGCGACGCGCGGCCCGAAACCGCGGACGTCGTAGTTGCACTCGGTGGCGACGGCCTCATGCTGGCCACTCTGCAGCGATTCATGAATTCCGGTAAGCCGATCTACGGCATGCATCGCGGCACCGTTGGTTTTCTCATGAACGAGTACGGCGAACGCAATCTGATGGAGCGACTGAGGGCGGCCCAAGTTACGGTGATCCACCCTCTCCTGATGCGGGCGCGTGACGCCGCCGGCCGCGTGCATCGCCACCGCGCGATCAACGAAGTGTCGTTATTCCGGCAGACCTATCAGGCGGCGCGATTGCGCGTCTTGGTCGACGGGAAGGAACGGCTCGCCGAGCTTGTCGCCGACGGCATCATGTTGGCAACGCCGGCTGGCTCCACTGCCTATAATTTGTCGGCGGCGGGACCAATCATCCCGATCGGGGCGCCGCTTCTGGCGCTCACGCCGATTAGCCCGTTCCGGCCGCGGCGCTGGCGCGGCGCGCTTTTGCCCGACAGCGCTCACGTCACGGTCGAAGTGCTAGAGCCGATCAAACGTCCGGTGGCGGCCGTTGCCGATCACGACGAGGTGCGCTCGGTGCGCTCGGTCGAAATCGGCATGGACCACTCGACCGCCATGCACATGCTGTTCGATCCAGATCACAGCCTCGACGAGCGAATTCTCAGCGAGCAATTCCTTTACTGAACCGAAGAGTCACGCTGCGGCGGAACGGCCGTTGGTATCGTCGGCCGCGTTGACAAGCTCTTCGAAGTACATGCGCGCCTCTTCGCGAGCAGCCTCGGTGGCGAAACGGCGCAAGAGCGTCAGTAACGTTGCGACTTCGCCGGGGTCGGCATCCTCGCAACGCGTAAGGACCCGCTCGATCATTCGGCGCTTGAGCCGCGCCGCGCCGCCTGAGTCATAGACGAACCCATCACGCATCGCCAGGATCGCCTCCTTAAATGCGGGATAGGTCGAGGGCGGCAGCTGCGCTTTTTCGAACAATGCGTGCAAACTTCCCTCACCGCGGCCGTGCACGATTCCTGAAATACGCGTTACCGGCATTCCGGTCAGCTCAACCAAGGCCTCTTCGAACAAGCCGGTGTTTCCGGATAGCAGTGCGCGCAAAATAAGCCCCGCCGTCAGCTGACCGCTGGCGCATAGGTGGCGAACCAGCGGGCGGAGTTCGCTCTGCGGGGTGTCGGCTGCAATCGTGATGGTCGCCTTTTCGCAAGCATCCCGCGCGATCCGCCGGGCGCGGTCGGCTTTCAGCCACTCGCAGTCGACGACAAAACCGGCCAATGTCTCGGAAAGCTTTGTCGCCAGCATTTGGCGCGTCGCCGCGGGAATATCACCGCGGATGAGTAGTGTCTCGCGAATTGCCGGAAGATGCCCGAACCGTTCGACGATACGGTCGAGCGACAAGGGCGCGATGTCGGCTGCGCAATTGCCTGCCAAAATCTGGCACGATTCTTCGGTGCCCATTTCGGCTATCGCCGCCGCCACCACGCGCGGCAATGCCACTCGGCCGGCAATGGCCGCCTGTATCACCGTATCTCCAACCGCGACCGCGTCCACCAAATCGGCATCGATGAATAGCGGCGACGAGGCGTAGACCAGCGCCGCGATCTGCGGCTGGTCGGCGGCGAGAGCCATGATGACGGCGGGCGGCGCGATCGGGCTCGCCGCCAAGGCCTCGGCGAGCGCTCGCCGAACCAGCGGCGAGGGATCGTCGAGCAGCATCAGCATGACGCCTTCGGTGGCGGCAAGATCGTCGGACGATAGATCGGAGTAAAGGTACGCGCGCGCGAGAGCGGAAGTGGCCTCGGCGCGCTCGCCGGCGGGCGCCTTGCTCACCCACAGCAGGAAATCGCGGACGATCATCGTTTAGGCCGCCCCTAATTGCGCTTCGTTTCCGATGCTAGAGTCTCGTCCTTAACAAATCGTTCACCATAAATGTTCGCAATTTCGACGAGAG
>DASPWC010000044.1:0-10477 GCA_035622055.1 Xanthobacteraceae bacterium
CCGTTTCCGGTCGGTCTCATGCCCATCAGCCGCGCATTCTGCCGATCCTGCATGTAACCGGCGAGGATACCGTCCTCGATCAGGACGGTACGATTGGTCGGCGTGCCTTCGTCGTCGATCGATAGCGAGCCGCGGCGCTGCGCCATCGTCCCGTCATCGACGACAGTGACGCCTTTGGCGGCGACGCGCTGCCCCATGAGCCCGGCAAAAGCTGATGTCTTTTTCCGGTTGAAGTCGCCCTCGAGGCCGTGGCCGACCGCTTCATGCAGCATGACGCCCGGCCAGCCGGGTCCAAGCACGACGTCCATTTCGCCCGCGGGCGCCGGTACGGCTTTGAGGTTGATCAGCGCTTGGCGCACCGCGTTGTCCACCGAGCGCTTCCAGGCATCGGTCGCAATGAACCGGTCGTAGCTCTCGCGGCCGCCATAACCGTCGCTGCCGATCTCCTGCCGGCTGCCGTCGCCGACGATGACAGTGACATTGACCCGGACCATCGGCCGGATGTCGCGGTAGGTCTCACCGTCGCCGCGCAGGATTTCCACCGCCTGCCAGGTGGCGGCGATGCTGGCGGTGACTTGGCGCACGCGCGGGTCTTTGTCGCGCGCATAGGCGTCGATCGTCTGCAGAAGCTGCGCCTTGGCCTCGAAAGAAAGGCTGCTAAGCGGGCTCTCCTCGCCATAGAGTTTGACATTGCTGCGGGGCGGCGGCGCGGCGTAATGCCCGGAATAGCTGCCCTTAACCGCGCGCACCGCATCCGCGGCGCGCTCGATCGCCGCTTCCGAAACATCGGAGGCATGCGCGTAGCCGACGGCCTCATCCTTCACGGCGCGCAAGCCGAACCCCTGCGACGTATCGTAGGTGGCCTGCTTCAGCCGCCCGTTGTCGAAAGTCAGTGCTTCGGCCTGCCGGTATTCGAGGAACAATTCGCCGTCATCGGCGCCGTCAAGGCCGCGCGAGACGATCTTCGCCAAACGTTGCCGGTCCAGGCCGGCACGGTCGACGAGCGAGGCGAGGGTGTTTTTCGTAGCGGTCGTTTCCATGGCAGGTCCTGACGATGGGTTCGGCGATCTATAGTCCGATGACGGTCCCTTACGTACGGTCCCTTACATAAAGGCTTAGGCTCGGTCCGGGGAGGGGCGTGTTAATCACGCTTGGCAATGCCGGCTTTCTCGATCACCGCACCCCATTTGGCGATATCCGCCTCAAGCCGCGCGGTCATTTGCCCCGGTGTGCTCGCGCGCATCGTCATCCCCATTTCCGCTGCCTTGCCCTGAATGTCGGGGCTGGGAATAACATCGTCCACCGCTCGGTTGAGCGTTGCGACGATCCCCGCCGGCGTGCCCGCAGGGACGGAAAGACCGTTCCAGCTGGTTACCTCGTAGTCCCTAAGGCCGCTTTCCATGACAGTCGGGACATCGGAGAGGTAGCCGGCCCGCGTCAGACCGGCAGACGCAATCGCCACCAATTTTCCGTCGGCAAGAAGGCCATGAACCGCAGCGTAAAATTCGAAGGCGACATCGATATCGCCGCGGATGACGGCGCCGGCCATGTCGGGCGAGGTGCGGAACGGCACGATCGTGGCTTTGATGTCCGCCGTGCTGGTGAAGAGCTCCGCGGCAAGATTCTGCGTGCTGCCGGGATTGATCGTGCCGATATTCAGTTTTCCAGGATTGGCGCGCGCTGCGGCAATCACGTCCTCGACCGACCGTAACCCCGAGCCGGCGCTCGTTACCAGCAAGATGTCGAAGAAGGCCGCGGTCGAAACCGATGCAAAGTCGGTCAGGACATTGTAAGGCAGCGATTTGAACAACGCTTCGGCAATGGCGGCGTTGTTGCCGGTCATCAACAGCGTATAGCCGTCCGGCGCGGCCGCCGCGGCAGCCTGAGCGGCTACAATGCCGCCGGCGCCGGGCCGGTTTTCGATGACGAATTGCTGATGAAGCCGGCCCGCGAGCTTTTCACCCAGGAGCCGCATGCCGACGTCGGCGACCCCGCCGGGAGCATAGGGGACGATCAAAGTAACCGGGTGGTCCGGATAGGCGCCTTGCGCTTTCGCATTCTGTGCCGCTGCAACGCCCGACCCCGCTGCCATCACGCCGGCGCTGAGCAACACCGCGGCAATGGCCGCGCTCATGCGGTCCGCTGGCATATTTCAATCCTCTTTCCGCAAATCCGCGCAATTTGGCAAAGGCCGGCGGCCGGAAGCAATCCGGCAATCGCGGCTTAGCTTACGGCAACTGATCGTAGCCTTCGCCAAAGCCTTTGAGACTCATGGGAAAGCCGATGCCCTCCTCCGGGGTCTGAAAAATAATGAAGGTCGAGGTTTGGCCGTTGCGCAACTGCTTGATCAAATTGTCGTCCATCACCACCTCGGCAACGCAGCCGTTCGGCAGACAGCGCACAAAACCGGCGCGGCCGACGTCCTGATTGTCGATCTTCAGCCCAAGGCCGGACGGCAGCAGCACCCCGAGAGGCGCGACAACGCGCATCAGGCGGCTCTTCTGGTCGGACGTTTTCAGGACGATCACGGTAAGTCCGATATTGGGCCGATCCTCCGCCGTCACGCTCTGCATGAGCGCGCATTGCTCGGCCTGCGCTCCGGGTGGCGTATCGCAGCGGATCTGCCAATCGCCGTGGACCGACTTGACCGCGCCCTGTGCGGAGGCGGACCGGACGGATGCCGTGGCGACCATCATAAAAACGGCAGCACCGAGCAGCGCGGTGGCCAATGGCCGCATCTGCAATCGGCAGTCAAATAGCGCCATAACCGGTTCCCCTGAACAGCCTGCCAAGTTGCCCTGGGAAGGCCCGATCACCACGAATCGATCGCCCCGGCCCGTCCCGGGAGCGAGCCTGCCTACATGGTGAGCCCACCGTGTCAAGGACATCAAAATCAAGCCATTGTGGCCGCCCCAAGGTGGCCGAGCCACGCTTGCGGTAACGCGCCGGAGGGCACGATCCAGGGCCAAGCCGACGCCGTTGTGCGCGCTGTTGAGGAGTGCATTGCAGCAGTCGTGGATTTGTGGTTTGGAGAAACCGGAATTCCCCTATCCGACGAGGCCTGCCAGGGACATCGCGCCGCGGGACCAAAACCCGTCACAGCAGGCGGCGTCAGACCATGGCGGTCAACGCCGAAATCAGGGTCAGCGCTGTCGCCGGCGATCATGACCGAGATCAGACACAGGGAGCAGAACGAGGCATGAAAGTGTTCTCACGTTTGGCCGCTTTGGCGGCGAGCGCGGGTGGGGTGACGGCAAGCGTCGGCGCCGCCTGGGCCGGACTCGGACAGCCGTCTCCCTGGCAAATGGACTTGCAAGGTTCGGCTACTCCGGTGATGGAGCAGATCGCCGGATTCCATTTCTTCCTGCTCTGGGTGATCGCGGCGATATCGGGATTCGTTCTCGCGCTTCTTCTCATCGTCATGGTGAGATTTAACGCGCGCGCCAATCCGACTCCCTCGCGAACCACCCACAACACCCCGATCGAAATCCTTTGGACGATCGTTCCGGTCATCATTTTGGCGGCGATCGCCGTGCCGTCGTTTCGACTCCTGTTCGTCGAACTTCAGGTCCCGCATCCCGACCTCACCGTGAAGGCGACCGGCAAGCAATGGTTCTGGAGCTACAGCTATCCGGACAACGGCAATTTCGAATTCAGCTCGCTTATGATTCCGGAGAAGGATCTCAAGCCTGGCCAGCCGCGGCTGCTTGCGGTGGACAACGAGCTGGTCGTGCCCGTGAATAAGGTCGTTCACGTGTTGGTGACGGGCGCGGACGTGATTCATTCATTCACGGTGCCGTCGTTCGGTATTCGCATCGACGCCGTTCCCGGCCGCGTGAATGACACCTGGTTCAAGGCGACGATTGAAGGAGTGTTCTACGGGCAATGTTCGGAACTGTGCGGCAAGGACCATTCCTTCATGCCGATTGCAGTCCGCGTCGTCAACGAAAGCGATTTCAATAAATGGCTCGACGATGCGAAGAAGAAATACGCCGCGGACAATGGCGCTCCCCATGACGCAGTGGCTGCGGCGCGGACCCCGGCGGTCCAGTAGGATGGCAAGCGAAATGAAGCGGCCGGCAAGCGGTCGCTAACGAAGGGACTGGCAATGGACACGATGGCACACGCGGCGCACGGCGACGACGAAGCGCATGAGATTCCGTACGGCTGGCGGCGCTTTCTGTTTTCGACGAACCACAAGGACATCGGCACGATGTACCTGGTGTTCGCGCTCATAGCCGGACTCATCGGCGCCTGCCTATCGATCGCAATCCGGGCCGAGTTGATGTATCCGGGGCTGCAGATCTTTCACGAGACCCACACCTTCGATGTGTTCGTCACCGCGCACGGCTTGATCATGATTTTCTTCATGGTCATGCCGGCGATGATCGGCGGGTTCGGCAATTGGATGGTGCCGCTGATGATCGGCGCACCGGACATGGCTTTCCCGCGCATGAACAACATATCGTTCTGGCTGTTGCCCGCCTCCTTCGCGCTGCTGCTGGTCTCGATGTTCGTCGAAGGAGAGCCGGGCACCAATGGCGCCGGCACCGGCTGGACGATCTATGCGCCGCTGTCGACCTACGGCCATCCCGGCCCGGCGATGGACTTTGTCATCCTGTCCATTCACCTCGCCGGCGCCTCGTCGATCCTCGGCGCCATCAACTTCATCACCACGATCTTCAACATGCGTGCGCCAGGCATGACGATGCACAAAATGCCGTTGTTCGTGTGGTCGATCCTGGTGACGGTTTTCTTGTTGCTGCTCGCCATGCCGGTGCTGGCGGGCGCCATCACGATGCTGCTGACAGATCGCAATTTCGGCACCGCGTTCTTCGATCCTAACTACGGCGGCGATCCGCTTCTGTTCCAGCACCTGTTCTGGTTCTTCGGTCATCCCGAGGTTTACATCCTCATCCTGCCAGGCTTCGGCATGGTCAGCCAGATCGTGGCCACGTTCTCGCGTAAGCCGGTATTCGGCTATCTCGGCATGGTCTACGCCATGGTCGCCATCGGGGGCATCGGCTTCGTCGTCTGGGCGCATCACATGTACAACGTCGGCATGTCGGCGAGCGTGCAGGCTTATTTCATCGCCGCAACGATGGTGATCGCGGTGCCGACGGGCGTGAAGATTTTCTCGTGGATCGCCACGATGTGGGGCGGCTCGATCGAGTTCAAAACGCCGATGCTGTGGGCGATCGGGTTCATATTCCTGTTTACGATCGGCGGCGTGACCGGCGTGGTCCTCGCCAATGCCGGTGTCGACCGCTCGTTGCACGGCACCTACTATGTCGTCGCGCACTTCCACTACGTGCTTTCGCTCGGGGCGGTCTTCGCCATCTTCGGCGGCTGGTATTATTGGTTTCCCAAGATGACCGGCTACATGTACAGCGAGTTCGTCGGCAAGCTGCATTTCTGGCTTACCTTCATCGGCGTCAACGTGGTCTTCTTCCCGCAGCACTTCCTTGGGCTTGCGGGCATGCCGCGCCGCTACGTCGATTATCCGGACGCGTTCGCGGGCTGGAATTTCGTTTCGTCGATCGGTTCCTACATTTCCGGCTTCGGCGTGCTGGTGTTTCTCTACGGGATGGCGCTGGCCTTTGTCCGCAAAGAACGCGCCGCCGCCAATCCGTGGGGGCCGGGCGCGACCACGCTCGAATGGACGCTGCCCTCGCCGCCGCCCTTCCATCAATATGAAACGCTGCCGCTGATCAGATGAGCGTAACTGCCGCCCGCGTCGAGCCCAGTATTGCGGGCGTCGGCGATTACATCGAACTCATGAAACCGCGGGTGATGTCGCTCGTGGTGTTTACCGCGCTGGTCGGCCTGTTGCTTGCGCCGGGCCACGTGCATCCCGTGATCGGATTGACCGCGCTGTTATGTGTCGCGGTCGGCGCCGGCGCCGCGGGCGCGCTTAACATGTGGTACGACGCCGATATCGACGCGCGCATGGGGCGTACGGCGGCACGACCGATCCCGGCGGGGCGTCTGGCGCGCGGTGAAGCGCTGGCGTTCGGACTGACGCTCGCAGGTTTCTCCGTGGTCGTTCTCGGCCTTCTGGTCAACGTGTTCGCCGCGCTGCTTTTGGCGCTGACCATCGCATTTTATGTCGGCGTTTATACCATGTGGCTCAAGCGCACGACGCCGCAGAACATTGTCATTGGCGGCGCCGCGGGCGCGCTGCCACCGGTGATCGGCTGGGCCTCGGTAACCGGCGGTTTCGCGTTCGAGCCGTTCGTTCTCTTCCTGATCATTTTCTTTTGGACGCCGCCGCATTTCTGGGCGTTGTCGCTTTATCGCACCGAGGATTATGTGCGCGCCGGCGTCCCCATGCTGCCGGTGGTCGCCGGCGCGACCGAGACGCGCCGGCAAATTCTGCTCTACGCGATGGTGCTTGCGCCGCTCGGCGTCGCGCCTTGGCTGCTTGGCTATGCCGGCCCGTTATATGGCGTCGTGGCGCTCGTTGCGGGCGCTGCTATGCTGGGCCTCGCCTTTCGCGTGCGCGCCGAACAGGGCGGTCACGCCGCCAGCAAGCAAATGTTCGGCTTTTCGATTCTGTACCTCTTTCTTTTGTTCGCCATGTTGCTGGTCGATCGGCTTTCGGCGGGATCGTTCGGCCTGCTGACCGGCCATTTGGCGGCGGGAGCGTGAGGACGTCGATGAATGACACGGCCGACGAACGAGAGCCGGAGACCGGCGTCCGGCTTACGGAACAGCAGCAACGCGCGCGCCGCGCGCGATCGATCGCGATCGCGGTGTGTCTCGGGCTGCTTGTCTTGTTGTTCTATATCGTGACGCTGGTGAAGGGACCCGGAGTTTTGGAACGGCCATTATGAGCTCGCGCGCCGTCGATAACGCAAGCAAAGGTGAAGCGTGAGCGCGGACCGGCCGCAATGGCCGCGCGGGCCGAGGCGCGACCTCATCGTGGCCTTCGCCTGCGGCGGCTTCGTCGCCGTCATGATCGGCGTTTCGTACGCCGCGGTCCCGCTTTATTCCTGGTTCTGCCGCACCACCGGCTTCGGCGGCACGACGCAGGTGGCGAAGTCGGCGCCGACGCAGACCTCCGGCCGAATCGTCACGGTACGTTTCGATTCCAACGTGGCGCCTGGCTTGCCATGGTCATTCGAGCCCGAACGCAGAACCATCGATGTGCGGCTCGGCCAGGTTGTCACCGTATACTATGCAGTGACCAATGAATCCGCGCGCGCGACCACGGCGCAGGCTGCCTACAACGTGACGCCGGCGACGGTGGGGGCGTATTTCGAAAAGATCAACTGTTTCTGCTTCACCCGGCAGACGTTGAAACCGGGTGAGAAGCGTGAGATGGCGGTGGTTTTCTATGTCGATGCCAAGCTCGCCAAGGATTCAGACCAGGACGGGGTGAAGGACATCACGCTCTCCTACACGTTCTATCCGGCGCCAGAATCGGAGCAGGGTGTGGCGGAAGGCGCCAATTCGGAAAAGGCCGGACACATCTAGGGCGTTCTGGGGCATGATCTGGAAAAGTGGAAGCCGGTTTTCCGAACAGATCATGCCACGTCAAATACCTGGAGCGACGATCGTTCAGTTTGAAACGATTGCGCTCTAGGATAACAACGGGGACGGCGCGGAGAGCAGGCTCGGCCGCGCCAAAGTGGAGAAGATGATGATGGCCAATGCGCACGCCAAACCGCACCACGACTATCACCTGGTCAACCCCAGTCCGTGGCCGGCGGTGGGCGCAACCTCTGCTTTCATCGCCGCGGTCGGTGCGATCCTGTGGATGCACCAGATGGTTCCGTATGCCTCGCTCATTCTCGGCATCGGCGCCATCGGCATCATCTACACGATGATCGGCTGGTGGCGCGACGTGATCTTCGAGGCCGAAGTGGAAGGCGATCATTCGCGCGTGGTGCAAATATCGCACCGCTACGGAATGATCTTGTTCATTGCCTCCGAAGTGATGTTCTTCGTCGCTTGGTTCTGGGCCTACTTTAACACCGCTTTATTCCCCGATGAGTTCCGTGACGTTGCGCGGATCGCCTATACCGGAGGCGTCTGGCCGCCCAAAGGCGTTGAGACATTCGATCCGTGGCATTTCCCATTGCTCAACACGCTCATCCTGCTCACCTCGGGCACCACGGTGACGTGGGCGCATCACTCGCTTCTTGAAAACGACCGCAAGGGCCTAGTGTGGGGCTTGGCGCTGACCATCGCCCTGGGCTTGAGCTTCACCTGCGTGCAGGCGTGGGAATACATGCACGCGATGTTCCACTATTCCGGCAACATCTACGGCGCGACGTTCTTCATGGCGACCGGATTTCACGGCGCCCACGTGATCATCGGCTCGATCTTTCTGATCGTCTGCCTGTTTCGCGCTTTGGCCGGGCAGTTCAAGCCGACGCAGCATCTCGGATTTGAATTCGCGGCCTGGTATTGGCATTTCGTCGACGTCGTGTGGCTGTTCTTGTTCGCCTGCATCTATGTGTGGGGCGGCGGCCCGCACGCCGGCTAGGGCATGACGCGGAAAGAGCCTGCCCCGCACGCCGATTTGGGGTCGGCGGCGGCTTTCCGAAAAGATCGTGCGCCGTCAAAGATCCGGAGCGGCAATCTGCTGAGCTTGAAGCGATTGCGCTCTGGCGAAAGCGACCGCGTTTCGTCTATTGCCGGCAGGCGGAAATCGAGCGGCCGGGTCCTGCAACGGACGTTTGCTGGGCCGGCGCGATGAGATCCGCCGCGCGGGTCCGCGCCGAACGTTCTCATACGTGGTTATGCGCATGACCGAACAAACGATCACCACGTTGTCGGGATCGATCGGCGCGGGCCTGTCGTGTTCGTGTCCGCGCTGCGGCAAGGGCAAACTGTTCCAGGGCTTTTTGACGCTGCGGCCGCGATGCGAGCATTGCGGTCTGGATTACGCATTTGCCGATTCTGGAGACGGCCCGGCGGTGTTCGTCATGTTTCTGGCGGGCGCCATCGTCGTCGGCGCCGCTTTGATCACCGAAGTCCTGTTCCACCCGCCCTACTGGGTGCACGCAGCGCTGTGGCTGCCATTAATCCTGGTGGTCACGCTCGGCCCCTTGCGTCCGATGAAAGGCTTGATGATCGCGCTGCAGTATCACCATCAGGCTGCGGAGAGCCGATTCGGCGGAGAGCAATCTTGAGCGCGGCGCAAAATGACGGCGTAGCTGCGCAAGATGCGCGACACGCGCGCAAACGGTCTTGGATCGGTCTTTTCGTTCCCGCGCTCTTGGCTTTTGCGCTCCTCCTCGCGCTCGGCACTTGGCAGATCCAGCGAAAAGCCTGGAAGGAAAACCTCATCGCCTCGCTGACGGAGCGCCTTGCCGCGCCGGCGAAAGACCTGCCGCCGCCGGCCGATTGGCCAAACTTGGACCGGGCGCGCGATGAATACAGCCGGGTCAAGTTCGGCGCTACCTTCGACAATGGCCGCGAGGCGCTCGTTTTCGCCGCTCCTTCGGCGTTCCGCCCCGACGCCGACAGGCCGGGCTATTGGGTATTCACGCCGGCGCGGTTGGCCGGTGGCGGCACTGTGATGGTCAATCGCGGCTTCGTGCCGGATGGCCGGCAGGACCCAAAAACACGGCTCGCGATTTCAGGCCCGGTTGAGATCGCGGGCGCACTGCGCTGGCCGGAAGATCGGCACTGGTTCACGCCAAATGACGATCCGGCCCATAACCTTTGGTTTACGCGCGACCCGGCAGCGATCGTCGCAGCCAAGGGCCTGGACGCTGCGGAAAAGCCGGTGGCGCCGTTCTACGTCGAACAGGAGGCGCCTGTGCCGCCCGGAGGCTTACCCCAGCCGGGAAGGCTGACGGTCGCGCTCCCGGACAACCACTTGCAATACGCGCTGACCTGGTACGGCCTGGCGGCGGTCCTGGCCGGGGTTTTTGGCGTTTGGACGTTCACTTCTCAGCGCCAATAGATTGCCAGCCGCGCCGGAAAGTCCCCAAGCCGGCTCTCGCTCGGATTCCTTGTAGAGGCATTCGATTTGCTATTAGTGTCACGGGCGGTCGGCACGCCGCGACCGCCGGCGGCCTTCTGCTGGCGTGGACAATTAGCTCTTGGAATCAATAGGTTAGTCACTTGCCGGCCACCGCCGGCCGTGGGAAAAACGAGTGCAGTGTATCTCGACCAGGGGCGAGGCTCCCTCGCTCGGCTTCGCCGAAGCCATGCTTGCCGGGCTTGCCCGCGACGGCGGCCTTTACGTGCCAGAGGCTTGGCCTCGCCTCGAAGGGGCGGCGATCGCCGGCTTTGCCGGCCGGTCCTATGCCGAGGTCGCGGTCGACGTCATCCGCCGCTTCACCGACGCTTCAATCTCCGATGGCGACCTCGCGCGCATGGCGCGCGAGGCTTACGGCAATTTTCGCCATCCGGCGGTCGCGCCGCTCACTCAGCTCGGCACGAATACTTTCCTGCTTGAACTTTTTCACGGTCCGACGCTCGCGTTCAAGGATCTGGCGATGCAATTGCTGGCGCG
>DASPWC010000045.1:0-4702 GCA_035622055.1 Xanthobacteraceae bacterium
TTGCCTTCCTTCTGCTTATCCAAAAGCTTCCGTTTGCGGGTGACGTCGCCGCCGTAGCATTTGGCGGTGACGTCCTTGCGGAAGGCGCGGACGGTTTCGCGGGCGATGATCTTGCCGCCAATCGCGGCCTGGATCGGCACCTGGAACATATGCGGCGGGATCAGCTCCTTGAGCTTCTCCGCCATCGCGCGGCCGCGGCTCTCGGCGCGGGTACGATGCACCAGCATCGCCAGCGCATCGACCGGGTCGCCGTTGACCAGCATCTGCAGCCTGACCAGATCAGATGGGCGATAATCGGTCAGGTGATAGTCGAACGAGGCATAGCCCCGCGACACTGATTTGAGCCGGTCGTAGAAATCGAACACCACCTCGTTCAGCGGCAGATTGTATTTCACCAGCGCGCGGTTGCCGACATATGTGAGCTCCTTCTGCTCGCCGCGGCGGTCCTGGCACAGTTTGAGGACGGAGCCGAGATATTCGTCGGGCGTAAGGATGGTCGCCTCGATCCAAGGCTCGCGCATTTCCTCGATATGATTCGGGTCCGGCATATCGACCGGATTGTGGATTTCCAGCTCCTGCCCGTTGCGCAGCTTGATCTTGTAGATCACCGACGGCGCGGTCGCGATCAGGTTGAGATTGAATTCGCGCTCGAGGCGCTCCTGAATAATTTCGAGATGCAACAGGCCGAGGAAGCCGCAGCGAAAGCCGAAGCCGAGCGCGGCGGAGGTTTCCATCTCGTAGGAGAAGCTCGCGTCGTTGAGCCGGAGCTTGCCCATGGCGGCGCGCAGATTTTCGAAATCGGCGGCATCGACCGGAAACAGGCCGCAGAACACCACCGGGATCGCCGGGCGGAAGCCCGGCAACGGCGCGGCCACCGGCTTGCGCTCGTCGGTGATTGTGTCGCCGACGCGCGTATCGGCGACTTCCTTGATCGAGGCGGTGAGAAAACCGATCTCGCCGGGACCGAGCTCGTCGAGCTCGACGCGCTTGGGGGTGAACACGCCGACGCGATCGACCTCGTAAGCGGCGCCGGTGCCCATCATGCGAATGCGCTGGCCCTTTTTCAGGACGCCGTCGACGACGCGGAACAGCACCACGACGCCGAGATAGGTGTCGTACCAGCTATCGACGAGAAGCGCCTTGAGCGGCGCCGATGCGTCGCCCCTGGGCGGCGGCAGCCGGTGCACGATCGCCTCCAGCACCTCGGGCACGTTCTGGCCTGTCTTGGCGGAGATCAGGATGGCATCGGAGGCGTCGAGCCCGATCACGTTCTCGATCTGCTGCTTGACCTTGTCCGGCTCGGCGGCCGGCAGATCCACCTTGTTGAGCACCGGCACGATCTCGTGATCGTTGTCGATCGCCTGATAGACATTGGCGAGCGTCTGCGCCTCGACCCCTTGCGAGGCGTCGACCACAAGCAGCGAGCCTTCGCAGGCCGCGAGCGAACGGTTGACCTCGTAGGCGAAATCGACATGGCCCGGCGTGTCGATGAGATTGAGCACGTAATCCTTGCCGTCGCGCGCCCTATAGTTGAGCCGCACCGTCTGCGCCTTGATCGTGATGCCGCGCTCGCGCTCGATATCCATCGAATCCAGCACCTGCTCGACCATTTCGCGCTCCTCCAGCGCGCCGGTAAGCTGAATCAGCCGGTCGGCAAGCGTCGATTTGCCGTGGTCAATATGGGCGATGATCGAGAAGTTGCGGATGTTTTCGATGGGAACCGCGCTCATGGCGGCGCAGATAACATCCGCACCGGCGAGCGGCAAGCGGGCTGGAACTTTCAGGTTGAATCGACTGTCGCCATGCGTTCTTGATGCCGCGTGATCCATGCTCCCGCTCAAAACTCATAAAAGCGTCCGGCAAAAGCCATCGATTGCGACGGCTACCCCATTTTCCGAGCAAATGAGGGTGTCAAGAGCGCCTTCGGCTCGATGCTGCGAAGCGATCACCAAAATTATGAGTCTTGGGTCTAACGGTTCCCAAACCGAAGCCGAACGCGCTAAAAGTGGCACTTATCCACCGCCGCGCGGCGATAACGGGCGATCCGAGTGAAACGATGAAAGTCGACACCATGCGCCGCATCGATCGCCTGGCCGGCGTGCCGCTTTGCGCTTTGGCCACGCTTGCGCTGCGCCTGCGCGGCCTGTTTCGCTCCCGCCCGCCGCGGCCGGTGCGGCGGATCTTGTTTGTCGAACTTTCGGAAATGGGCACGACGATCCTTGCCGAACCCGCGATGCGCAAAGCGCGCACGCGATTTTCTGCCGAGCTCTTCTTCGTGATATTCGCCCGCAATGTCGGTTCGCTCGAGCTGCTCGGCACCTTTCCGCGCGAGAATATCTTCACCATTTCGGACCGTTCGCTCTTCGCGCTCGCGCGCGATACGCTCGCTTTTCTGCGGTGGACGAGGCGCAAGGGAATCGACACCGTGGTCGATCTCGAATTGTTTTCACGCTTCACCGCGCTCATCTGCGGATTATGCGGCGCGGATCGGCGCGTCGGCTTCTACCGATTTCATAACGAGGGCCTCTATCGCGGCGAAATGCTGACGCATCGCGTCGCCTACAACCCGCACATCCACATCGCCAAGAACTTCATCGCGCTGATCGAGGCACTGCTCGCCGCCACGCCTACGGTGCCTTATTCCAAGACGCTGATTGGAGACGATCAGATCAAAGTCGAGATCGCGCCGCCCGGCGAAAAGGCGCGCGAGCGCGTGCTCGAGCGTATCCGGGCGCTCGTTCCCTTCGATCCGACAAAGCAGCGCCTGGTGCTGATCAATCCGAATGCGAGCGAATTGTTGCCACACCGGCGCTGGATGCCGGAACGCTACGCTGAACTGATCGGCCGCATTCTCTCTGCGCATGCCGACGTCGTGGTGCTGATCACCGGCGCGCCCGAAGAGCGCGAGCGGGCGCAGGAGCTCGCCGCGGCGAACGCGCCGCGTTCGGTCTCCTTCGCCGGCCAATCGAGCCTCGCCGACCTGCCCGCACTCTACGCGCAAGCGGCGCTGATGGTGAGTAACGATTCCGGCCCGGCGCATTTTTCCGCCGCGACCGGGCTCCCCACTATCGTACTGTTCGGCCCGGAGACACCAAAGCTTTACCAACCGCTTGGCAATTCGCGCGCCATCTATGCCGGGCTTGCCTGCTCGCCCTGCGTCACCGCGCACAATCACCGCAAGACGGCGTGCACCGATAATGTCTGCATGCGCGCGATCGGCGTCGATCAGGTCTACGCCGCGGTCGCCGAAGTGCTGTCCGCGCCCACCCGCTCGGCGGCCGCGGCGGCCGTTCCCGTGAACAGCGATCTTCCGGCATGACGAGCAAAAACCTAGTGGCTTTCTTCGTTTCATGACCGTCGCTGCAACCGCCCCGCGCGCGCGCAATCCGTTCGAAAGGATCTTCGATGCGCTGATCGATCCGGCGCGCGGCGAGCGCACCATGGCGCTCCTGCTCGCCGGCTACGTCGCAGCCTGGTCGGTCTACGGCGCCATCGCCAAAGGCAGCCAGGACCTTCATTTCGATATCGGCGAGATGTTCGCCTGGTCGCACGAAGTGGGGTTGAGCGCGCCGACACATCCGCCGCTCGGCGCCTGGCTGGTGCGCATCTGGTTTGCCGTCATGCCGAGACAGGACTGGGCATTTTATTTGTTCGCCGTCGTGATAGCGACGGTGGCGCTGTGGATCGCCTGGCGACTCGCCGGACGTTATCTCGCGCCGGACAAGCGCGTGCTCGGGCTCGCGCTGTTGACGCTTTTGCCGTTCTATAATTTTCACGCGCTCAAATTCAACGCCAGTTCCGTCCTCACTCCGTTCTGGGCGGCGACCACATGGTGGTTCCTCAAGTCGTTCCAGACGCGCCGGCCGGGATGGGCGGCGCTCGCCGGCATCGGCGCCGGCTTTTCCATGCTCGGTAAATATTGGTCGATCTTTCTGCTCGCGGGACTCGGACTTGCCGCGCTGATGGATCCGCGCCGCGCCGCCTATTTCCGTTCGCCGGCGTCCTGGATAACGATGGCGGCCGGCGCCGTGGTGTTGGCGCCGCATCTTTTCTTCATCGCGACGCACGGCTTCACCACTGTCGACTTCGCCTTTACCGCGCATGCAACGACGCTCGCCGGCGCGGCAATAGGTTCGCTTTATTTCATTGCGAGCGTCCTCGGCTATATCGCGGCGCCGATCGTGATTGGCGCGCTGGCGACGGCGCCGAGCGCGGCCGCGATCAAGGACACGCTCATGCCGGCGACGCCGGAGCGCCGCATGATACTCGCCGCGTTCGCCGCGCCGATTCTTCTGGCCGCGCTCACGGCCATCCCCGCCCGCGCGCAGCTCGATCCTCTTTGGTCAATGTCGGCGACGACGCTCCTTCCCGTCGTGCTGCTGTCCTCGCCGCTTGTGGCGGTCAAACGCGCTACCGCGGTCGGCGTGCTGGCTCTAACGATTGTCTTTCCGCTTGTGATGGTCGCAGCATCCCCTGTCATCGCATTCGTCATCCATCGCCAGGGCGTGCCAAATTACGCAAGCCATTACCGATTGATCGCGCGGGCCGTGGAGCAGGCCTGGCGCGCGCAAACCGACAAGCCGCTTGGCATCGTCGGCGGCAACAGGCCGGTGGTCGACGGCAGCAATTTTTATTTCACCTGCAAGCCCGCGACCTTCGTCCTCACCGAGCCGGCGCGGACGCCCTGGGTCGATCGGGCGCG
>DASPWC010000046.1:0-4115 GCA_035622055.1 Xanthobacteraceae bacterium
TTTGGCGCGCCCGAAGGGATTCGAACCCCTGACCTCTGCCTTCGGAGGGCAGCGCTCTATCCAGCTGAGCTACGGGCGCTTAGGCTTCCTCAATATCGAAACGGGCCCGGCACGGCAATGGGCGCCGTGCCGCGCACCTTGCCGGCTCCTGAGCTTCGTCTCGATATCCGTCACCCTGAGGTGCGAGTGCAGCGAACTCGAAGGGCGACGGTTCGAAATTCCCAGCGCATCTTTCGAGTCCCGCGCTCGCGCGGGCACCTCGGGATGACGGGCCCAAGGAGCCAGCCGATGTCGCAACTTGCGGAAAAGGTCGAACAGTACACAAAAGCCGCGCAGATCAGAGACGCCGCTTTCAAATTGGACGCCTGAAAGGCCGCCGGGTATCACCGGACTTGGTCTTCGTCATTGATGGCAGATAATGGACAAAGCATGCCGCCAACGTCGAGTTTGACGAACTTTACCCTTTTCACATCGACTTTCCACGCCAAAAGCGCCGGAAGCAGGGTTTTGTCGTGCCGGTCATACTTCTTGTTAGATCCGGCTTTGTTGTCCAACACGGCGTAGATGATTTCGTTCATCTGTTGGCCGTCGCGCTGACAGTCACCATAGAATACTGGCGCAGCTCTCGAATGATTGGGAAAAGGCAGTGCGTCGCGAATGATATCGTGATGGTCCTCAAGCACATAATATTCCGAGCCGCAGATCGACCAGTCGATCATGTTGATCTCATCGGTTACGATGTCCGCCCCCAGGTCCTTGAGGGCCAAATCGCGGTGGCGAGCTTCAATTAAGACGACCCGGTCGTTGGTCCTATGCCTGCCGATGAGGGATCGAGGAATATCGCCGCCGCATCGGACAGCTTCAAATCCATCGACCGCCGAAGCCTTGCCACACATCAGCACAAGAAGAGGTAAGAGCATCGCGTAAGGCTTCATCGGATTCCCCCATTTCACGCATATCCCATTAGCACGCCACCCAAGGACCAGCGATGGCGCGCCATGCCCGTGTTTCCGCTTAGCGCGAAAAGCTCTACACTCGCGGCTTCAGCGCAGGAGTTAGCCCCCGATGTCGCAACTTGCCGAAAAGGTCGAGCAGCGCGAGCCTAAAGGCGCGCAAATCAAGGATTCCGCGTTTAAATGGGACGATCCGCTCGACCTTGAAGGCGAGTTGACCGAGGAAGAGCGCATGGTGCGCGACACCGCGCGCGGCTATGCCCAGGACAAGTTGTTTCCGCGCGTGCTCGTTGCCAATCGCGACGGCGATTTCAACCCGGATATCGTGCGCGAAATGGGCGCGCTCGGGCTTCTCGGCGCGACGATTCCGCACGACTACGGCGGCACCGGGTTGAGCTATGTTTGCTACGGACTGATCGCGCGCGAGATCGAACGCGTCGATTCCGGCTTCCGCTCCTTGATGTCGGTGCAAGCGTCGCTTGTGATGCATCCGATCTATGCCTATGGCAACGAAGCGCAGCGCCGCAAATATCTCCCGAAGCTCGCCACCGGTGAGATCGTCGGCTGCTTCGGGTTGACGGAGCCCGATCACGGCTCCGATCCGGGGTCGATGGTCACGCGCGCGGAAAAGGCGCCCGGCGGCTACAAACTCACCGGCGCCAAAACCTGGATCACCAACGCGCCGGTGGCCGACATTGCCGTGGTTTGGGCCAAGCTCGACGGCCGGATTCGCGGCTTCATCGTCGAGCGCGGCGTGAAAGGACTCGCGACGCCGAAGATCGAAGGCAAGTTGAGCCTGCGCGCTTCGATCACCGGCGAGCTAGTGCTCGACGGCGCGTTCGTGCCGGAAGAGAATTTACTGCCGAACGTCGCCGGGCTTGCCGGGCCTTTCGGCTGCCTCAACGTCGCGCGCGCCGGGATCGCCTGGGGCGCGATGGGCGCTGCCGAATTCTGCTGGCATCGCGCCCGCGACTACGCGCTCGCGCGCAAGCAGTTCGGCCGGCCGCTTGCCGCCAATCAGCTCGTGCAGAAGAAACTCGCAGACATGCAGACCGAAATCACGCTCGGCCTGCACGCGGCGCTGCGGCTGTCGCGCCTGATCGACGCGGGCAAGGCGTCGCCGCCGACGATTTCACTCCTGAAGCGCAACAATTGCGGCAAGGCGCTCGATATCGCCCGGCTCGCCCGCGACATCCACGGCGGCAACGGCATTTCCGAGGAATTCCATGTCATGCGCGTTCTGTGCAATCTCGAAACCGTCAACACCTACGAGGGCACGCACGACATCCACGCGCTCGTGCTCGGCCGCGCGCAAACCGGCATCCAGGCGTTCATGTGATTAGCGCATGATCCCGAAAAGTGGGAACCGGTTTTCGGATAAGATCATGCGCAAAATAATTTCGGCCTGTGATGCGTCACGGCGCGCGCGTAGCGCAAACCCGCGATGACGGACGAAAGAGGGGAAACCCAATGTGCCGCGATATTCGCACCCTGTTCAATTTCGAGGCGCCGGCGACGGAAGAGGAAATTCCACTCGGCCCGGGAACGAAGCCTCACAAAAAGCTCTGCGGATCGACATCGATTTCGAGCTTGATGGCGCCGGGCTTCTTCGGCGGCTTGGCGAGCCACGCGCGCAAATAGGCCGAAAGATCGAAATTGCGCGGCGCCATAACCAGAAGGCGCAGGCGATGGCGGCCGCGCACCAAAGCGAGCGGCGCTTCAGCGGGTCCGAGCACGCGCACGGCCTCGTCGGCCGGCCCGGCGCGGGCGAAGCGCCGCGCATAATCGGCCGCCTCGTGCTTGTCCGGACCCGAGACCACGATTGAGGCGAGCCGGCCGAACGGCGGATAGCCGGTGCGCTCGCGCGATTCGATCTCGGCGGCGTAGAAGGCCTCGCGGTCCTGCGCGATCAGCGCGCGCATCACCGGATGCTCCGGCTGGTGGGTCTGCAACAAGCCGAGCCCGACGCCGGCATCGCGTCCGGCGCGCCCGACCACTTGATGCAAGAGCTGAAAGGTACGCTCCGCCGCGCGCGGGTCTCCGTTGCTCAAGCCCAGATCGGCGTCAACCACGCCGACCAGATTGAGCATCGGAAAATGATGGCCCTTGGCTACGAGCTGCGTGCCGATGACGATGTCGAAACGTCCGGCGGCGACGTCGGCCAATTCCTCGCGCATGCGTTCGACGGTAGCGACGAGATCGCTGGACAGCACCAAGACGCGCGCCTGCGGGAAAAGCTCGCTCACCTCCTCTTCGAGCCGCTCGACGCCCGGTCCGACGGCGACGAAGGAATTCGCCGCCTGGCATTTCGGACAGGCCACGGGATGCGGCATGGCGAAGCCGCAATGGTGGCAAACGAGCTGGCGGCGGAAGCGGTGATCGACGAGCCACGCGTCGCAATTCGGGCAGGCGAAGCGGAAGCCGCAAGCGCGGCACAAGGTCAGCGGCGCATAGCCGCGGCGATTAAGGAACAGCAGCGCCTGCTCGCGGCGCTCCAGCACCGTCTTTACCGCGCCGGCAAGCGCGGGCGATATGAAGCGGCCCGGCGGCGGACGCTCGCGGCGCAAATCGATCGCCTCGACCGCGGGCAGCCGCTGGCCGCCGAAACGTTCCGGCAGTGAAATGCGCGCGTAGCGGCCGCGCCGCGCATTGACCTCGCTCTCGATCGACGGCGTGGCGGAGGATAGCACCACCGGGATGCGCGCGATGTGGCCGCGCACCACGGCCATGTCGCGTGCGTGGTAATGCACGCCGTCTTCTTGTTTGTAGGCCGGATCGTGCTCCTCGTCGACGACGACGAGCCCGAGATCGGCGTAAGGCAGGAACAAAGCGGACCGGGCGCCGACGACAACGGAAACCTCGCAATTGGCGATCGCCCGCCAGGTGCGCGCGCGCTTGCGCGGCGACAGTTCGGAATGCCATTCGGCCGGCCGCGTACCGAAACGCGCAGCGAAACGATCCAGGAATTGAGTGGTGAGCGCGATTTCCGGCATCAGGATCAGGCTCTGGCGCCGGTTTCGCATCGTGTCCGCCACCGCTTCGAAATAGACTTCGGTCTTGCCGGAGCCGGTGACGCCGTCGAGCAACGTGACGGAATAGCCGCCCTTCGCAACGTTCGCTTTCAAGGCTGCCGCCGCCGCGCTTTGAGCGGGAGTGAATTCG
>DASPWC010000047.1:0-7419 GCA_035622055.1 Xanthobacteraceae bacterium
CACGGCGGACTTCAGGATTGCGCGCGTAGAACCGGGAACGATGCCGGAGGGACGCATCCAGATACTGACCCACAAGACCGAAGGTGCGGTATGGCAGCCGCGCTGGCTGTCGCATCCAAACAGCGTCTCCGATCTTATCGATGTCGTCATTGCGGTCGCCGACATCGAAGAGGCGGCCGGCCGTTTCGCGCGCTTCACAGGGCGGCCAGCAACACCAACGCTCGGCGGCGCGCTCATTCCCCTCGATCGCGGCGGCGTCTATCTCCTCACACCCGAAAGGGCGAAGGAAAAGTTGCCCGAAGTGCCGGTCACGTCGCTGCCTTTCATGATCGGCTATGCACTGGGTGTAAAATCTCTCGCCGCGGCGGAAGTGGTCGTCGAGACCGCCGATCTCGATTGGCGCGCCTTTGATGATGGCATCGTTGCGACCTTCCCGGCCGAATTGGGCGAGGGCGCTTGGTTCTTTGTCGAAAAGCCTTCGGATTTGCCGTGGCGGCGATAAAGTTGCGACGTCAAATTTTGGCTTCGCCAAGGCGGCCACCTTCGAGCAACTTGGCTTTTCCCTCCGGCGTGCAATAGTGCAGCCGAGACATCGAGATTTTATTTGCATAGCCCGACAAACATCGAAACGTCCTGGCCGGATACCATCTATTCGCACTTCCGGCGCGTCGGCATTCGCCAGGTCGGTTATGTGCCCGATGCCGGACACAGCCGGCTTATTGCGCTCTGCCGCGACGATCCGCGGATCGCCGACGTGGTGCTGACCACCGAAGAAGAGGGCGTGGCGCTGGCTGCCGGCGCCGCGCTGGGTGGTCAGCGCACGGCGCTGCTCATGCAGTCGAGCGGTGTCGGCAATTGCATCAATATGTTTTCGCTGTTGCGTAATTGCGGCTTCGGCTGCGTTTTGCTGGTGACGATGCGCGGCGAGTTCGGCGAATTCAATCCCTGGCAAGTGCCTATGGGCGTCATCACCCAAGATGTGCTGGGGCTTGCCGGGTTTCTCACCTATCGCGTCGAGACGGCCGATGCGGTCGACGAAATCGTCGGCGCCGGTTGCGATATGGCGTTTGAGGGCAATCTTCAGATCGCAATTCTTTTATCGCAACGCCTGATCGGTCCCAAACAATGGACAAAATGACGGATGCGATGATGCTGGACCGGCGGGATTTCGTACGGCAGCTTTTGATCGATCGCGGCGGCCTCCTGATCGTTCCGGGCCTTGGCTCGGCGACCTATGATGTCGCCGCGGCCGGCGATCATCCGCTGAATTTCTATCTCTGGGGCGCCATGGGCGGCACCGCAATGATCGGCTTGGGCCTTGCGCTGGCGCGGCCCGACCGGCGCGTGGTTGCAATTCCGGGTGACGGCGACATGCTGATGGGTCTGGGCAGCCTCGCCACGATCGGCGTCAAGCAACCGAAAAATCTCGCGATCGTCGTCCTCGACAACGCCCATTATGGCGAGACCGGCATGCAACCGAGCCATACCGACGCCGGCGTGGATTTCGTCGCCATGGCGCTGGCGTGCCGCTTCCGCCAAGCGCGCGAGGTTACCCGGATCGAAGAGGCCGCCGAGGTACGGAAACTCCTGCATGCGAGCGAAGGCCCAATCCTCGTCAACGCAAAAATCAAGCCCGAGGATGTGCCGCGCGTGCTGCCGCTGCGCGACGGCCACGCGATCAAGCAGCGTTTTATCGCGGCGCTGAACTCTGTTTGATCGGGCATGATCTTTTCCGAAAGCCGGTATCCACCCCGGATCAAGTCCGGGGTAGGCTTTTTCGGGATCATGCTCTAACTCAGCACTTGTGAAAGAATTTGTAGATTTCCGGACGCTGCATCCAGATCAACTGCCACGTCAGTCCGCCGTGCTCGTCGATCCACTTTTTGATGTCGTCCGGGTACACTTTGAGCAAAATATCCGTGACGAAGGGAAACGTGCCGGCATGAAATCCGAGCGCGGCGTTCGGCGTGACGCAAATGTCCTTGCGCGGGAAATAGCCGGTCAGCAGCGTGCAGGCGGAAGCACAGATGCCGGCGATGCGGACATTGGCTTTTTGCGCCGCGAGCTTTTCCCACTTCTGCTGATAGAGAGTGACGAACCCGCCATGATCGTCGCTAACTTCGATGGTTTCCGCCCGCGCCGCTGGCGTCGCAAGAACAAGCCAAACCGGAAAGAAAAGCCGCCAAAGTTTCATCGTGGTAGCCCCGCTGTTGGTGCAGTTTTTGCCGCACGCTTCACCGCCTCGACGATCTCCGGATAGGCGGCGCAGCGGCAAAGATTGCCGGCGAGATAATGCCGGATGTCCTCGTCACTCGGATCGGGATAGCGCTCGAGCAATTGATGCGTCATCAGCACGAAGCCCGGCGTGCAGAACCCGCATTGGAATGCGCCGCAAGCGACGAACGCCTGTTGAACATGGGACAGCGCGCCGCCGGCATCGAGATGTTCGACCGTGGTCACGGATTTGCCGTCGACCCAGACCGCGAAATAAAGGCAGCCGGACACAGCTTTTCCGTCCACCAGCACGGTACAGCAGCCGCACAGTCCCTGCCCGCAGCTTTCGCGGGCGCCGAACAAGCCATAACGCTGCAGTAGCTCGACCAGATTGCGGTGCGGCTCGATCGCAGCCGAGACCGGTTCGCCGTTAAGCGTAAAATTGATCGTGCGCGCACTCATCATTCGTCCCCGAGCGGCCGGCCATCCTTGGCCCGCAAAGCGCGCAGTACCGCCTCCGCCGTGATCGGCAATTCCATGATGCGCACGCCGACGGCATCGTCGATGGCGTTTGCAATCGCCGGCGAAACCCCGAACGTGCCGGACTCGCCGAGACCCTTCGCGCCGAACGGGCCGGAATGTTGCTCCGCCGCGACAAACTCGGTTTCCATTGGCGGAATGTCGCCGATGCCGGGGATCTTGTAGTCTGCGAGCGAGGCGTTGGTCACCTGACCGCCTTCGAGCTGCATCGCCTCGTACAAGGTGAATCCGAGCTGCATGATCGCCGCGCCGGACAGCTGCGTGCGCGCGACGGCGGGATTGATCGGCTTGCCGCAATCGGCGGCATTGATGAGCCGTAAAATCCGCACCTGGCCGGTTTCGGTATCGACCTCGACCTCGGCTGCCGCGCCGCCGACCATCCAGAACGGTGTAACGTTATCGGACAGCCCGGTCTTTGCATCCGGCGGCGTGTAGCTCGGCATGAAACTCGCCGTACCGATCACGTTGCCAGCCTGCATGCCGTAGCGCTTCTTGAATATTTCCGCGGCCGGATAATTGGTGCCGGCCGGCAGACCGGCTTCCGCGGCGAGCGCGCGCAATTTGGCGCGAGCATCCTCCGCAGCAAGCCGCACCGCGTTCCCCATATGGAAAAGCGAGCGCGAACCGAGCGTGCCCATATCATAAGGCGTCACGTCCGTATCCGGAGCGACGACGCGCACGTCTTCAGCCTTAACGTCCAGCACCTCGCCGACGATCTGCGCCAAGGCAGTGTCCGAGCCCTGCCCCATGTCGACGGTGCTTTTGTACAGATAAACGCTGCCGTCGGCGGAAACGTTGACGACCGCCACCGAAGTGGTCGGCGAAATCGAGGCTTTGAAACCGATGGCGATGCCACGCCCGCGGCGCAGGGCGCCGGAGCCGCGATTGAACGGCGCATTCCAGCCGATGCGCGACGCCAGCGCATGCAGTACCTCGCCGATCGCGGCATCCTTCAGCACCGTGCCGCTGGCCTGCGGGCGGCCGTCGCGCAGGATGTTCCTGAGGCGGAATTCCACTGCATCGATTCCGAGTTCGCGCGCGATCAGATCGGTGTGACTTTCATACGCCCAGACCAGTTGTGGAACGCCAAAGCCGCGCAGTGCGCCCGCCGGCGTGCGGTTGGTGTACAGCGCGTAGGAATCGATGCTGACGTTGTCGATATCGTAGGGGCCCGCGGCGGTGAAGCCGGATTTCTGGGTGACCCGCGGCCCGATATCCGCGTAGGCGCCACCGTTCCAGTAGACCTTGCAGGCACGCGCAATCACGCGGCCATCCGAATCGACGCCGCTCTTGATGCGAAATGTCGTCGGATGTTTGGTGATCATGTAGAACTGCTCTTCCATCGTCAGTGCGATCTTGACCGGACGGTGGACGAGCATTGCGAGCGCGGCCACCAGGGCCTCGAGCTTGACGTAGACTTTTGCGCCGTAGCCGCCGCCGAGATAAGGCACCTTCACGCGCACGCGATTTTCCGGCCAGCCGAACAGCCGCGCGATTTCTATGCGAATGAAGGATGGCGTCTGATTCGACGTGTAAATCGTCAGCCTGCCGTCGCCCGGTTCCGCGACCGCCACGTGAGGTTCGAACGGCAGATGCAAGCATTGTTGCGTCTTGAACGTGTGTTCAAACACGCGGGGCGCAGTTGCGAAAGCTTTGTCGGCGTCGCCGCGCCGCAAATGGTAGTCGAGCGCCACATTGGTGCCCTTGCGGCCTTGGAGATGCTTGAGATCCGCGAAAGTCCCGGCCGGCCGCAGGACGTCGTGGACAAGCGTGTCGGGTTGCATCGCCGCGACTTCGTCATAGACCGCCGGCAGCTCTTCATACTCCGCGGCAATCAGCTGCGCGGCTTCTTCGGCGACATGTGGATCGCTCGCCAAAACCGCGGCGACCGGTTCGCCGACATAGCGCACTTTGTCGAGTGCCAGGATCGGCTGATCATGGAACGCCGGACCGTAATAAGGCTCCGGAATGAGTTTACGGATGTCTTCGCCAGTGACGACACAATGCACGCCGGGGAGCGCCTGCGCCTGTTTTGTATCAATGCTGCGAATGCGCCCATGCGGCACAGTCGAGCGGAAAATTTTGCCGTAGAGCATGCCCCGCAGCCGCATGTTGTGCGTATACTCGGCGCGGCCGCTGACCTTCGCACGCACCTCAAGACGTGGAATTTCCCGGCCGATCTGTTTCATTGCCGCGGTCCCGCGTCGTGACTGAGCGCCTGCCGCACGGCGCGGCCGAGATGGACGCGAAGAAGCTCGCGCTTAAAGGCGGCGGAACCGTGCGCATCGGCGAGGATCGGCGCTTCCACGGCCGCGACATCGCCGGCTTGTTTGAGCACCGGATCGGCGGGACGCTCGCCGCGCAGCGCGCGCTCGACGCCCGCCATCCGCGACATTTTCTCGGTGGCGGCGCTCACGACGACGATGGGATCGCGGATCGCACCATCCGCAAGCGCGAAGGAAACAGCCACGCCGAGCGCAGGCCAATCGTCCGCCGAGCGCGACGTAACCTTCAGATAGGCGGCTTTGCGCCCCTCAAGGGGCGGTACCGTCACGGCAGCAATGAGTTCGTTTTTGTCCAGCACCGTCTCGTAATAGCCTGAATAAAGATCGGCCAGAGGCAATTCGCGTTTTGCTTTCGCACCCACGATCGCGACGCGAGCATCAAGCGCCGCAAGCACGGGCGGCAGATCCATATGCGGATCGCCGTGCGCCAGCGCGCCGCCGACGCGCGCGACGTTGCGCACGCGCGGATTCGACAGCGTTCGCAGCGCGCGTTTAAGCATCGGCAGCCGTGCGGCGACATTGCGGTTGTGCTCAAGTTCGCTCAGCGTCACCATGGCGCCGATGCGAAATTCGCCGGAATCGCTCAACGCGATGCGCGCATGTTCCGGCTCGATATGATGCAAGCTGACGAGCCTCGTCGGGCGGAACACGCCGGCCTTCATCATCAGCATTAGCGCAGTGCCGCCGGCAACGGCGCGCACCGTCGGCTCTTGCGGATCGAGTAGCGAGACTGCGTCGCTCAGCGTGGCCGGCTCGACCATTTCGAACGGAATCATGAGCGGCGCCCCCTATCTCGCCTTATCTCGCCGCGGCGCTAGGCGGCCGCCAAGTTCAAGACGTGGTCGGCGATTTCAGCACGCGTAGCAACCCAAATGTCCGGCGAGGACACCGCCTGTTCGACGATCTTTTCATAAAAATATGCACCGCGATGATGACCGAAGATATGAGCGTGGCTGGTGACATCGATGATGCGAAGCTCGCCGTTGCCGGCGCGCGCAATCTCGATCGCTTCATTGTAGGACTCAAGCATCATACGGGGCGGATGACCGTATTTCATCGATGGCATGTCGTTGACGTCGTACGAGAGCGGGATGGCGACAATTCTCTTGTTGCCGTAGCTCATCACATGCGGGAGATCGACGTTGAACACATCGCCATACCAGCGATAGCCGGCGTCGGCGAGAAGTTCGGGCGTGGACGGTTTCGACGTCCCACGCGGCGACAGCCAGCCATGCACTGGCCTGCCGGAGGTCTCACTCAGGAGCTTGGTGCAGCGCGCGATGTTCCGACGCTCCTCCTCTTCGGAAAGAAGCGCCGGGACGACATCCATCGCGT
The DNA here is from genome assembly GCA_035622055.1 of Xanthobacteraceae bacterium. Lineage (GTDB taxonomy): Bacteria > Pseudomonadota > Alphaproteobacteria > Rhizobiales > Xanthobacteraceae > BOG-931. The sequence continues at coordinate 6,375 of DASPWC010000047.1, forward strand.
AGGAATGCGACAATACTTCATGGTCCCGGTCGGCCACGGCTCGCACCGTCTGCGGCGAACGTTCCGCTATGACGGCGTTGACCATGACGCTTGCCTTGGCCCCGTGGCGCGCAAGGCCGTCCATCAAGCGATGGATGCCGACCTCTACGCCGTAAGCGGCCCAGGAAATCGCCATCGTGTCGAGCACGCCGGGAGGAAGCGGATTGCCCATCGGGCTGATGCCGGGCGCCTTGTCGTCCGACCAGGCTTCAAGACACACATTGAACACGACGGCTATGCGTTTGCCGCCCGGCCACTCCCAATTCGGCTTATTTTTCATTCACGCCTCTGCCGGCGAAGAGCTCAACCCTAGGGCATGATCCAGAAAAGTGGAAACCGGTTTTCAGAAAAAGATCATGCTCCAGCAAAAACCCGGAGCCGCAATCGATTCTGATGTGAAGCGATTGCGCTCTAGGCGCTGGCATTATACGCGGCGATCGCCGCCATATTGACGAGTTGAGCGTCGTTGGCCGACAGCGGGACGATCTGCACCGACCGATCGAGGCCGACCAGCATGGGGCCGATCACGGTGGCGCCGCCAAGCTCCATCAGCATCTTGGTCGAGATCGAGGCGGAATGGAACGCCGGCATGACCAAGACCGTGGCGGGTCCGGACAGGCGGCAGAACGGATAAGCCTCGCGGAGCTCTATGTTCAGGGCGACGTCGGCGGCCATATCGCCGTCATATTCGAAATCGACCCGGCGGCCATCCAATAGCCGCACGGCTTCCTGCACGCGCTCCGAACGCTCGCCCGCCGGATGGCCGAAGGTCGAAAAGGCAAGCAACGCAACGCGCGGCTCGTAGCCGAAATTACGCGCGACGCGCGCCGCCTCAACGGTAATCTCGGCAAGGTCGTTAGAAGTAGGCATTTCGGTCACCGCCGTGTCGGCGACCAGCACTGTGCGTCCGCGCGCCAGAACCAGCGAGATCCCCATGACGCGATGCCCCGGCTTCGGATCGATGCAGCGGCGCACGTCCTGCAGCGCGACGGAGAAATTTCGGGTG
>DASPWC010000048.1:0-5076 GCA_035622055.1 Xanthobacteraceae bacterium
CGAGATACGAAAAGCCTATCCTGACTTGGACGACGACCGTCTGGTCCACGAACTGATCCGCCGGCTCATCGGTGTGCTCATCGACGACGTTGTCGCCGAAAGCGAACGGCGGCTTGGCAAGCTCGCCCCGGCGATCGCCGACGACGTGCGCCAGGCCCACGCGCCGGTCGCGGGCTTCTCCACCGCGGTAGGAGAGGGTGGCCGCGCCATCAAAGGCTTCCTCGAAGAGCACATGTATCGTCATGCGCGCGTCGTGGGCGTGATGGATCAGGCCGCCGCCGTGGTGCGCGACTTGTTCGCGCGCTACCGCGACCGGCCGGGCGATTTGCCGGCGGAGTGGAGAGAAGGCCTCGCCGGGCTGGATGAGGCCTTGCGGGTGCGCCATATCGCCGATTTCATCGCTGGAATGACGGACCGCTATGCGCTCGCCGAGCACGCGCGGCTCTTTGACTTGACTCCCGAATTGCGTTAGGCGCGCGGCGCGCCATCATCTCAAATCCATGCTCGCAACGCGTGTTCGTAGCCAATGGCCGCCAGCAACGTCTTCGCCGAAATACTCGCGCGCGTTCATGCGGCGAACGAGGCATTGATTGCCGCCGACGTCTTGCCGCCCAGCATCGATCAATCGCGTGTCGCGGTGGAGCCGGCGCGTGACGCCGCGCATGGCGACATGGCGACGAATGCAGCCATGGTGCTGGCCAAGGACGCCGGCCGCAAGCCGCGCGAACTGGCCGAATTGATCGCGGAAATACTCCGCGCCGATCCGCTGATCGAGAAGGTCGAGGTGGCCGGCCCGGGCTTCATCAATCTTTCGCTGCGGCCGGCCGCGTGGGTGGATGCGTTGCGAGCCGCCGTGAGGCTCAACCGCAATTACGGCAAGAGCGACAGCGGCGCCGGCGTGCCGGTGAACGTCGAATATGTTTCAGCCAACCCGACAGGCCCGATGCATATCGGTCATTGCCGAGGCGCCGTATTCGGCGACGCGCTTGCCAATTTGCTCGCGTTCACCGGATTTGACGTGACGCGCGAATACTACATCAACGACGCGGGCGTGCAGGTTGACCAGCTCGCGCGTTCGGCCTTCCTTCGCTATCGCGAGGCTCTCGGCGAAAATATCGGCACGATTCCGGAAGGCCTTTACCCGGGTGAATATCTCAAGCCTGTCGGCGCGGCGCTGGCAGCCGAGCATGGCAAGGCTCTCGCTACACAATCGGAAGCGGTTTGGCTGCCCGTTGTGCGTGAAAAGACCATCGCGATGATGATGGCTACGATTCAAGCCGATCTTGCCGCCTTGAAAGTGAAGCCCGATGTTTTCTTTTCGGAGCGCTCACTGCGTGCCGGCAATATAGATCGGGTGGCGGCGACGATCGAATGGCTGCGCGAGCGCGGCTATGTCTATGAGGGCCGGCTACCGCCCCCGAAGGGCGCGCCGGCTGAGGACTGGGAAGATCGCGAGCAGACACTGTTTCGTTCGACCGCGTTCGGCGACGACGTGGATCGGGCGCTCAAGAAGTCGGACGGCTCCTATACCTATTTTGCCTCCGACATCGCCTATCACCGTTCCAAGCTCGAACGCGGGTTTCGCTCGCTGATCGACGTTTGGGGCGCCGATCATGCCGGCTACATCAAGCGCATGCAGGCGGCCGTTGCGGCGCTCAGCGACCGCAGCGCGGAGCTCGATGTTAAGGTCATTCAGCTCGTCAAGCTTTTGCGGGCGGGCGAGCCGGTCAAAATGTCGAAGCGGGCAGGGGAGTTCGTGACGCTTCGCGATGTGGTGGATGAAGTCGGGCCCGATGCGGTCCGGTTCATGATGTTGTTTCGCAAGAACGATGCCGTGCTCGATTTCGACCTTGCCAAAGTGCTTGAACAATCCCGCGATAACCCCGTCTTCTACGTGCAGTATGGCCATGCTCGCGCGCAGTCGGTTTTTCGCAATGCACGGGCCGCTTTCCGGGATCTGCCGAACGACATTACAGACCTGCTCGCAGCCGCCAATCTAAGCCGGCTAGGTGACCCGGCGGAGCTCGCGCTCATGCGCCGTATCGCCCTTTACCCTCGGACAATCGCCGCCGCTGCTGCGGCCCATGAGCCTCACCGGATAGCGTTTTACCTGTTCGATTTGGCGAGCGAATTTCATTCACTTTGGACCCTCGGCAACGCCTCGCCACATTTACGCTTCATTATCCAGAATGATCGAGAAATAACCGAGGCTCGCCTTGTGCTTGTACAAGGCGTAGCATCGGTACTCGCGTCGGGGCTGGCGTTACTGGGGGTCGAAGCGCCAAACGAAATGCGCTAGTTTATCGTCGCGATCCGGGTTGCCGCCGAGGCCACGAGCGGTTGATATGGGGCAAGGGTTTTGAAGTTTCTCTATCGCGTAAACGCCTGAAAACGAGGCGAACCGTATGGCTGAGAACGATCGCCAATCCTTCCGTATGCGCGACTTGGCCGCTTTTCGCGGCTCTGGGGTGTCCCCGCGCAATCAGGGCGATGATCCGCTCGCTGAATTGGCGCGTCTCATTGGCCAAAGGGCGCCGACAAGCGATCGCGACGGTGAAGAATCACCCGACTCGGTTCGCCGCTTCGACGAACGGAACGCCGACCTAAGCGCGGCCGTTCAACATTCAGCTGCCCAGGACGCGGCTAGCTATAGCGGCTATTCCGCTCCGAACGCATCCATGCAGGATCGTGGCGGCGGGCGCGCACGTCACTTTCCAACTGAAGCGGCGCGCGAGCCGTTGCGGACCACGCGGTCGCCACTGTCGGCGCCGGACGTCAGTCCTTCGCACGATAGCAGCCGCGGCCACGCAAAGGCCGATACCTATCGCGAACAAAGAGAATCCGAGGTTTTCCCATCGCGTTCGGCGGATAATCGCTTTCGGGACGAACGTCGTTACGACGACGGTCGCTATGAAGATGACGTCCGGTCTCAAAACGACGGTGATGACCAAGCAGACAGCCGTTACGCTTATGACGGTCGCTATGAAGATGATGGCGACAGTTCAGAAGGCGGCACTGACTACGAATATAGCGACCCTGGGGGTGGCTATTTGGACGACCATGGCTATGCGGACGACGCCGACTATGCCGGCGAGGACCACGGAGGCGAAGCTTCCAGCGAACACAGACGCGGGCCATTTGCTCTCCTGGCGACCGTATTCGTCCTGGCAATACTGGGCACAGCGGGGGCATTCGGCTACCGCGCGATATTCGGCGGCTCCATGCTCACGTCGCTACCGCCTATCATCAAGGCGGAAGATGGTCCGAACAAGATCGTACCCACCGCCGCCAGTGCACAAAGCAAACCCTCCGGCCAGGCAGATGCTGACAGTGGAGATTCGGGCGAAAAACTGGTTTCGCGCGAGGAACAGCCGGTCAATATTCAGCCACCCGCGAATTCAGCTCCGCGGGTCGTTTCGACCGTACCCGTCTTTCCCGATTCCGTGCCGGGGATTGGTCCTGGATCTGCTGCAACAGGCTATCCGATAGCGCCTGCGGCCTCAGCGGGCTCTGGCTTTGGTCCCGTTCCGCCGACTGGTCCCGCGAGCGCCGCGCCTGGCGCTCCGGTCCCCGCTCCAACCTCGGCCGCCCCGGCGTCCATTCCGACAGCTCCCAGTCCGGTGACCGCCAATCAAGCGGCTCAGTCAGCGCCGGCGGCAGCGGCTCCGGCGGCGGCCACCAAAAAGATTCACACCGTTGCCATCCGGTCCGACCAATCGGATTCTGCTGATACGACGTCATCCACGCCGGGCGCTACGCAAGATAGCCCGCTGCACGGCGCCGCACCTCAACAGCATTCAGCCAAGGCGTCGGCCGCGGCCGATGCGAACGCGCCGCTCTCAATCGTTCCATCGGGAGGAGACACGGCTCCGCCAGCTCCACCATCCGCGCCCCATCCGACGCAACCACCCGCGCCCCATTCGACGCATGGCGCTCCGGCGCATCCGGTCCCGCTTAATACAGCGAGCGCGAATGAAACCACCGCGTCTGCGCCTGCTGCCCCTTCGTCCGCCGCGGCCGGCGGCAGTTACGCCGTTCAGGTTTCGTCGCAGCACAGCGAAGCCGAAGCGCAGGAATCGTTCCGCGCCCTCAAGGCCAAATATCCGAACGTGCTTGGTGGACGCGAGCCGATGATTCGCAAAGCCGACCTGGGCGCCAAAGGGGTCTATTACCGCACGCTGATCGGACCCTTTGCCTCGGCGGAAGAGGCGGCCGGGATGTGTTCGAGCTTGAAAGCCGCCGGCGGCAGCTGCCTCGTGCAAAAGAACTGACCGGCCCTGCGCCGAAGCCCGCCGAGTGCCTTGAATCGGCGGCGCTGTCTCTATCTAGTAGGACGTGATCTCCGGTCCGCATCCGGCTTTGAGTGGGGCCGGATAGCGGATGCAGATCGGTCATAAGTTATTATAAATGCTAGCCTTTATCACCGGCCTTTCTGGGCCTGCGCTTACCGACGGGGAGCGGCGGTTCCTTCAGGAGGCCGACCCCTGGGGTCTCATCCTCTTCAAGCGCAATGTTACGACGCCCGACCATTTGCGGCGGCTGATCGGCGATGTGCGCGCCGCGCTGGGCCGTCAGGTGCCAGTCCTGGTCGATCAAGAAGGCGGCCGCGTGCAACGCCTGGGACCGCCTCATTGGCCGGCCTATCCGCCCGGGGCCGCTTACGGCATCCTTTTCGATCGCGACCGCTCCGCCGGGCTTGCGGCAGCGAGGCTTGGTGCCCGGCTCATCGCCGAGGATTTGGCGCAGCTAGGCATCGACGTCGATTGCGCGCCCGTCGCTGACGTGCCGATTGCAGCGGCCGATCCGATCATCGGCAATCGAGCCTATGGCGCCGATCCCGCTAAGGTCTCTGCGCTCGCTGGCGCGTTCGCCGCCGGGCTCATCGACGGCGGCGTGCTTCCCGTCCTCAAACACATGCCTGGACACGGCCGAGCCACCGCCGACAGCCATCAAACGCTGCCCGTGGTCGCTGCCGACCGGGCCACGCTTGAGGCAGCCGATTTTGCCGCATTTCGACCGCTGCGCGCGCTGCCGATGGGCATGACCGCACATGTTGTGTTTAGCGCCATTGACCCG
>DASPWC010000049.1:0-8484 GCA_035622055.1 Xanthobacteraceae bacterium
AAAATGCTCTACGACAATGCGCAACTCCTCGAACTCCTGGCGATCGCGCACCAGCGCACAGGCAAAGCGCTTTATCGCCAACGCGCCCGTGAACCCGTCGCCTGGCTGCAACGCGAAATGACGACGGCGGAAGGCGCGTTCTCGGCCTCGCTCGACGCCGATTCGGAAGGCGAGGAAGGAAAATTTTACGTCTGGTCCTATGACGAACTGATCCGGCAACTCGGCGCCGAGGACGGCGAGTTCTTTGCGGGCTATTACGACGTCACGCCGGCCGGCAATTTCGAAGGGCACAACATCCTCAATCGTCTGAGAGCGCCGTCGGCAAACGAAGCCGAGGAGGGGCGGCTTGCCGCGTTACGTGAAAAACTTCTTTCGGCGCGCGCAGCGCGCGTGCGTCCCGGTCTCGACGACAAGGTGCTGGCCGACTGGAACGGCCTCATGATCGCCGCCCTTGCTAATGTTGCACTGCTCCTGGACGAACCGTCCTGGCTGAACATGGCGGAGCGCGCATTCGATTTCATCGCGCGGACCATGACGCGTGGCGACCGCCTCGGTCATTCCTGGCGTGAGGGCAAGCTCAAATTTCCGGGCCTGGCCTCGGACTTATGCGCCATGATCCGCGCCGCGCTGGCGCTCCATGAAGCGACCGGCAAGCGCGGCTTTCTCGAGCGTGCGATCGCTTGGCAACGCGCACTCGACCGCGACTACCTGAACGCTGAAACCGGCACCTACTATCTGACCGCGGTCGACGCCGAAGGGCTTGTCATCCGGCCCGCCGCGACCACCGACGAAGCAACGCCGAATCATAACGCGGTTGCGGCACAAAATCTGATACGGCTGGCGATTTTGACCGGTGACGACGGCTGGCGCGATAAGGCCGACAGACTCATCGGCGCAATCGCGCCGCTAGCGGCCGAGAATCTCTACATGCACTTGGCGATCCTCAATGCCGTCGATTTCCGATTACGCGGCGCTCAGATCGTCGTCACCGGGGAGGGCGCCAAGGCAAATGACCTTCTTGCCGCGGCACGGCATCGTCCATCGCTTGATCGCATCGTCCTTCACGCCCAGTCCGCCGCAACGCTTCCTGCCACACATCCAGCCCGTGACAAAGCCGCGCACGGGGACATTGCACGCGCTTTCGTTTGCGTCGGCGAAGTTTGTTCACTGCCGGTGACCGATCCCGCGGCGCTCGCCGCGGCGATCGAGTCAGTGCGGCATTCTTGACTGTCGGCCCAATCAGCGCCGATTTGTGCTTTCTCGTTGCCGGGCCACGGCACGACGGAAAATCTGCGAGCCTGTCGATCCCAATCTTGCGCTTGAAACTAACCGGGCCATACCGTCGCGGCGCCATTCCACCGCCATGTAGCCGCTTGCCGGCAAGAACGGATAGCCGGCCTCAAGTATTCATCGAGTCGAAGAACTCGGCGTTGTTCTTGGTATTGCGCAACTTGTCGAGCAGGAAGTCGATTGCATCCATGGTCCCCATGGGATTGAGGATGCGACGCAGCACGTACATCTTTTTGAGCTGATCGGGCGGCACCAGGAGCTCTTCCTTGCGCGTGCCGGAGCGGGTGATGTCCATGGCCGGGAAGGTGCGCTTGTCGGCGACCTTACGATCGAGAATGAGTTCCGAATTGCCGGTGCCCTTGAACTCCTCGAAGATCACCTCGTCCATACGGCTGCCGGTGTCGATCAGCGCGGTAGCGATAATCGTAAGCGAGCCGCCTTCTTCAATATTGCGCGCGGCGCCGAAGAATCGCTTGGGGCGCTGCAAAGCGTTGGCATCGACACCGCCAGTGAGGACTTTGCCCGAAGACGGCACCACGGTGTTGTAGGCGCGGCCGAGACGGGTGATCGAGTCGAGCAGGATAACCACGTCGCGGCCGTGCTCGACCAGTCGCTTTGCCTTTTCGATCACCATCTCGGCAACCTGCACGTGGCGGACGGCGGGCTCGTCGAAAGTGGACGAGATCACCTCGCCCTTCACCGAACGCTGCATGTCGGTAACTTCCTCAGGGCGCTCGTCGATCAGAAGCACAATCAGATAGCATTCCGGATGGTTGTGCGTGATGGAATGCGCGATGTTTTGCAAAAGCACGGTTTTGCCCGTGCGAGGCGGTGACACGATGAGGGCGCGCTGCCCCTTGCCGACCGGCGCGACGATGTCGATCACTCGCGCCGAGAGATCTTTCTTGGTCGGATCCTCGTATTCCATCTTCAGCCACTCGTCCGGATAGAGCGGCGTCAAATTGTCGAAATTGACCTTGTGTCGCGCCTTCTCGGGGTCTTCGAAATTCAGCGAATTGACCTTCAGAAGAGCGAAATATCGCTCGCCCTCCTTGGGGCTACGAATATGGCCGTCGATAGTATCGCCGGTCCGTAGTCCGAAACGGCGGATCTGCGAAGGCGAAACGTAAATATCGTCCGGACCGGGCAGGTAGTTCGCTTCGGGCGATCGCAAAAAGCCGAAGCCGTCAGGGAGAACCTCGACGACGCCTTCGCCGACGATGTCGGTCTCCCGGGCTGACAGCTGTTTCAGAATGCCGAACATCAGCTCCTGTTTGCGCATCGTCGAGGCGTTCTCGACTTCGAGTTCTTCCGCAAAGGACACAAGCTCCGCTGGAGTCTTGGCCTTAAGTTCTTGCAGTTTCATTTCCCGCATAGAAATGTCCTGTGGAAATTGGGCCAGCGGCAGAATTCAGTCGCGGCGTCGCTGGCGGCAGAAAGGATCGCAGGTCTTGGGCAAAAAGGGGCTATCGGCCCCCGCCCCGATGCAAACGTGGCTCCAGTTTGCTGGAGCCGGAACGCAACTGCATCCGCCTACGTTGGGTGGGATAGACTAAAGATAAGAAAAGACCGCGGTCCAAGCAAGAGCCGAAACTGATTTTGCATGGGCAACGCGTCACATTCAGAACGGTTTCACCACCGCCAAAATCACAATAGCGATCATGATGATCGTAGGTAACTCATTGATAATTCGATAAAATGTTACGGAATGCCGGTTGCGGTCAGCCGCAAAATCCTTGACCCAACGGGCAAAAAACCCGTGCAGTGTGGAAAATGCAAGGACAAGAGCAAACTTGGCCTCAAACCAGCCCGAAGCGAACCATCCGTACCGAGAATCAGGTCCACGCCAAGCGAGCCAAAGGCCCAGCAGCCACGTCGCAACCATGGCCGGATTGATGATGGCGCGCAAAAGGCGCCGCTCCATGATCTTGAACGTCTCCGACTGCACCGATCCCTTCTCGGCCGCGCAGTGATAGACAAACAGCCGCGGCAAATAGAGCATCCCCGCCATCCAGGCGATGACGGCAATAATGTGGAATGCCTTGATCCAAGTGTACATTTCGAGCGGCCAAGTTTTAGGCTGACGAGCGTACCCGGGCTATCAAGCGCTCGACATGGGCAACCGGCGTATCGGGCAATACGCCATGACCGAGATTGAAAATAAATGGCCCGGCGGCGAAGTTTTCGAGAATCCGATCGATGGCGCTGTCGAGCGCCTTTCCTCCGACCATGAGCGCGAGCGGATCGAGATTGCCTTGTACGGGCCGCCGGCTTTGAATTTCGTCGCGCGCAAAAGCAAAATCGATCATCCAGTCCAGCCCGACTGCGTCGACGTTGGCGGCGGTCGCATATTTTTTCAGCCTTGTGCCTGCTCCGCGAGGAAAACCGATAATCTTGGCTGCTGGTATCTGCTTGCGCACCTCGGCAACGATTCGAGCACAGGGCTCGATGCAGTAATTGTCAAACTCATCCGGCGGCAACACGCCCGCCCATGTATCGAAAATCTGTACCGCATCGACTCCGGCTTCGAATTGCCTGATTAAATAGGCCGCCGACGCTGCCACCAGGATATCGATCAGCGCGGCAAAACCATTCGGATCGCGATAGGAAAACTCGCGAGCGGGAAGTTGATCCGGGGTTCCCATCCCGGCGACCATATAGGTCGCAAGTGTCCATGGAGCGCCGCAAAATCCGAGCAGTGCGACCCCGGCCGGCAACTCTTTCTTCACGCACTCAATCGTTTCGTAGATCGGCGCAAGCACCACCTGATCGATCTCCCGACGTAACATGCGTAGCTCCAACGCGCCGTTGATCGTATCAAGCCGCGGTCCGTTACCCTGTTCAAACGAAACATGCTGGCCGAGCGCGTAAGGAATTACCAAGATATCCGAAAAAAGGATTGCGGCATCGAAAGCAAACCTTCGAATCGGCTGCAAAGTAACTTCGGTTGCCAACTTCGGGGAAAAGCAAAGATCGAGGAAATTATCGGTTTGTCGGCGAATGGCTCGATATTCTGGCAAATACCTGCCGGCTTGTCGCATCAGCCAGATTGGCGGAATGGTCTGCCGTTTGCCTTGTAGGACGTGGATGAGCGGTTTGATCACAGACTAGTCCCACTATGTTTCTTTCTCTTATAAAATAGATTCTTAGAATCTGTTGTAGTACTTGGACAGTTGATTTGACTCATAGGTAAGCCTTCATATTTCTTCCACGGCTTACCCACATATCCTCATATCCAGGTGGCGATACGGTTGGTGGCGTGAATTGCCATAAAGATCGGCCTAAAGACAGCAGTTCGCGGGCAAGTCCGAATTTGATTTTAAGGCTGTGTCCACATTTCAACGATGCTCGGTTTGGTCATTGTCATAAAGTATCGGTAACCAATGGGTGTGGATGGTCCATGCGGTTATCTACCTACCCCGCTTGCGCGACGATCAAAGCCATGGCCTTCTCCCCAGGCATTAACAGCTTCTTCAGCTGGCTTTAATGGATCCATCGTGCAAGCGGCAGGGTATTTCCATCTTCATCTAATTTCCGATGCGACCGGCGAGACATTAATTACTGTCGCGCGTGCGGCGGCCGCGCAATACGCGAAGGTTATGCCGGTCGAGCACGTGCATCCGCTGGTTCGCAGTCAGAAGCAGCTTGATCGGGTATTAGCGGAAATTGAGGACTCGCCCGGCATCGTTTTGTACACGTTGCTCGAGGAGGACTTAGTCGATCGTTTGGAAGAAAAATGCCGTGCGCTCGGGCTGCCATGCCTGTCGATTTTGGGTCCGGTTCTGCACCTGTTCCAGGCCTATCTCGGTGCCGAATCGACTCACCGGGTCGGCGCGCAACATACGCTTAATGCGGAATATTACCGCCGCATCGACGCACTCAACTACACGATGCTGCATGACGACGGACAGCACATGGACGATCTCGAAGAGGCCGATGTGGTGCTGGTCGGAGTTTCGCGCACGTCGAAGACTCCAACTTCGATCTATCTGGCTAACCGTGGTGTCAAAACAGCAAACGTGCCGCTGGTGCCTGGCGTGCCCCTGCCGACTCCCTTGGAGGGATTGAATCATCCCTTGGTGGTCGGCCTTTTCGCGACGCCAGAGCGGGTCGTGCAAATTCGGCAAAACCGCCTGCTCGGACTCAAGGTCCACCGCGTCGATGATCAATATATCGACCGTCAAGCCGTGGCCAAGGAGATTGCCGCCTCGCGCCGGCTCTGCGCTAAACACAATTGGCCATTGATCGATGTGACGCGGCGCTCGATCGAAGAGACGGCGGCGGCGGTGCTTGCGCATCTCGCCGAGCGTCGCCGGCAGCGGCCTCTGTGAAATGCCGACGGCGCTATGGCTCGCCAAAGAGCCGCTGATGCTGGCGTCGCGAAGCAGAATACGGCAAATGCTGCTTACCGCGGCCGGCGTGCCGGTCGAAGCCTGTCCGGCCGATCTCGATGAGCGTAGTCTGGAAGTCGGAGCAAAGCAGCAATCTGCCGGTGCGGTGGCCGCACTCCTGGCGCGGGAAAAAGCGGTCGCCGTGGCGAAACTTCGTCATGGCCGCCTGACGCTCGGCGCCGATCAGACGCTCGCGCTCCGCAGTCAGCGCCTTATCAAGCCGGCCGATCGCAATGCCGCGCGGGCGCAGTTGCGCGCGCTGCGCGGCCGCAGCCACGAATTGCATTCGGCGGTCGCGTTCGTACAGGGGGACACAGTGCTGTTCGAGTATGTCGGCGTGGCCCGAATGACGATGCGAGCTTTCTCCGACCGGTTTCTCGAATCCTATCTCGACGCGCTCGGCGAAGCGGTCACTGTCAGCGTCGGCGCCTATCAGATCGAAGGTCTCGGCGCACAATTGTTCGAACGTTTCGAGGGCGACTACTTCACAGTCCTGGGTCTACCGCTGATGGAAGCCTTGGATTTTTTGCGGCGTAAAGGATGTCTCGCACGATGAGCGCCGAGCGGCCATTTGTGCTTTGTCTGACCGGTTCGATCGGCATGGGAAAATCGACCGCCGCCAAATTCTTCGCCGAGGCCGGCGCTCCGGTACACGATTCCGATGCCGTGGTTCACGCCCTATACGAGGGCGAAGCCACCCCGCTGATCGAGGCAGCATTCCCGGGATCCACATCCGACGGCAAGGTGGATCGTAACAAGCTCGCCGCGATGGTTCTTCACGACACGACTGCGCTGGCGCGCCTTGAGGCGATCGTCCATCCCCTCGTTACCAAGTCGCGGGAAAGGTTCCTGGCCGAGGCGCAAGCGCGTGGCGTGCCGATCGTGGTGGTCGATATTCCCTTATTGTTCGAAACCGCCGCGCGGTCGCAATGCGATGCCGTAGTCGTGGTTTCGGCGCCTGCCGATATTCAGCGTAAGCGAGCCTTGGAACGTCCCGGCATGACCGAGGAGAAACTGGCTGCATTGCTTACCAAGCAAATGCCGGACGCGGAGAAGCGCCGCCGTGCGGATTTCGTCGTGGATAGCTCACGGGACTTCGATCATACCCGCGCGCGAATTCGGGACATTTTGCAAAGGGTTGCTAAAATGCGGCAACGGTGATTCGCACCGGCCGGTGAACGATGCGCGAGATTGTCCTGGATACCGAGACTACCGGACTCGATCCGCTCGAGGGCGATCGCCTGGTCGAGATCGGCTGCATTGAGCTCGTCAATCGATTTCCGACAGGCAAGACGTTCCACGGCTATTTCAATCCGGAACGCGACATGCCCGAGCAGGCGCTGAAGATTCACGGCCTGACTATCGATTTTCTCAAGGATAAGCCGCCATTCGGGCAGAGAGCCGAAGAGCTCGTGAGCTTTCTCGGCGAGGCGCAACTGGTCGCACATAACGCGATGTTCGATCTCGCATTCCTCAATGCCGAATTAGAACGCGCGGGTCGGCCCGCTGTAAGCCGCGAACGCGTCGTCGATACGCTCCTTCTGGCGCGCCGCAAGCATCCTGGAGCGGCGAACAGGCTTGACGACTTGTGCGCGCGCTACGCAGTGGACAATTCACGGCGCACCAAGCACGGTGCGCTGCTCGATGCGGAGCTTCTGGCCGAGGTCTATGTCGAGCTCATTGGCGCTCGCCAGGCGCAGCTTGTCCTGTCGCAATCCGCCCTGCCCGCACAAGGCGCCGGCGAGATCGTCGTATTGCGCGTGCGCCCGGTGTCGTTGACGCCGCGGCTCACTGCCGATGAATACGCAGCGCATCGCCGATTTATCGAGAGCCTCGGCGAGAACGCAATTTGGCGCGATTACGTCAGCTGAGGTTGAGCGGCGAAGCCGCGGGCTGTGCTGTGGCTATGCGCTCGCGGTAAAGCGCCGCGAAATCGACCGGTTCGAGCAGCAACGGCGGAAAGCCGCCATTGCGTGTGGCCGTGGCGACGATCTCTCGCGCAAATGGAAAAAGCAGACGCGGGCATTCGATCAAGACGATCGGCTGCACGCTGTCCGGCGGCACGTTGAGAATGCGGAACAGGCCGGTGTAAAGCAGTTCGAAACCGAACAGCAGAAGACCCTGCGATTCCGCCTTACCCTCAAGCCGCAACGTGACTTCGATATTGTTATCGGCAAGCGGCGCCGCTTCGACGCCAACGTTGATTTGGATGGCCGGCTGTTGCGGATTGGGCGACAAGGAGCGTGGTGCGTTCGGATTTTCGAACGAGAAGTCCTTCACGTATTGCACGAGGACGCCGATCTGCGGAACCGGCATTTGCGGTTGGGGGGCTTGCGGCGTGGGGCCGCCGTTTGTCGTCGACATTATTGTCTCCGGACTGGGCGGGCTTGGCTAACACGGCGAGAGGGCGCGAACAATGGCGGCTTGACCCCCTGGCGAATGCCGTCGCGGCCGCGAAGGAACCCCCCGCTCGAGCTTATGGTTGGGGCTCACGGCTTTGTGTGGCCGCCTAGGTGCTTGCGCCGGGGGCGCGCTTCCGTTGTTGGCCTGGAGCCGACGATCGTCTAATCTTTCGCCGGGCGCGTTATAATAATAACGATAAATAGCCACTGGATGGCTTTGCTTACGTGCCTACATAGAGCGGAAACCGGGTCTGCTACCGCGATTCGGGCCCTTCGAACCGCTCCCGGAATGTAGTGTCCCATCGCGCGCGATGTCGAGAGAATGCCCGACGTGTTCGATATCTACACCATCATTTTCCTGGCGCTTGCGGTATTCATCTTCCTGCGCCTGCGTAGCGTAT
>DASPWC010000050.1:0-2089 GCA_035622055.1 Xanthobacteraceae bacterium
AGCGTCGGCACCGTGAGAGCTTTCATTTTATCGACCAGCTCGAACAGCGAAGGCCGCCGCTTTTGCACGCCGCGCAGCGTAGCAGCCGAGCCCACGGCGGAGTGTTCCTTAAGCAGCGCGACGAATTCCTGCCAGCCGCGGGGGTCCTTGTTTTGAAACTGCACGCGCGTCGGGCCGAGTGCATAGCCGAGTGCCGCTTCGGCCATGCCCTGGTTCTCGAACTGCCTGGCCGAGGCCTCAACCTCTTCGGCGAATTGCGCGCGCCGGTCGGGAGCCGCCCCATAGCCGCAGCCCGCCACCACCAGCGAGCGGGCGCGTTCGGGATAGGCAAAGCCGAAGTGCAGGGCGGCAAAACCTCCCATCGACAAGCCGACAATGTGCGCCTTGTCGATTTTAAGTGCGTCGAGCACCGCTCGGATATCGTCGCGCGCACGTTCTTGCGAATATCGCTCGCCGTCCTCGGTGACATCGGACGGCGGATAACCGCGCGCATTATAGGCGACGCAGCGGTAGCGCTGTCCGAAATGGCGCATCTGCAGTTCATAGGAACGATAGTCGCCGGCGAACTCATGGACAAAGATGATTGGAATCCCGCTGCCAACCTCTTCGTAGTAGAGCTTGATCCCGTCATCGGTTGTCAGGTGGGGCATATTGCCGTCGCTTTCCTCTTAAGCAGCGCTCACGAGCGCCGATGGCTGGTGTCGGGCGATTTCGCCGGCGTGGCGCTAAGCGTTTCCGCGTGGGGACTGGAGCAACTCAGTCAGCACTTTTCGCAGGCCGTGAATTTGATCGACCAGATTAAGAATGACGCCGACACCTTCGTCATTGACGCCGATGTCGCTCTTCAGGTCCCTGATTAACCGAACGCGCGCGACATCGGCGTCCGAAAATGCGATCTCCCCGGCCGATTCGCCTGGAACGAGCCACTCCTCTTGGATCCACGCCTCGAGCGTCTCATCTTCGAGTTGGGCACGGAGTAAAAATTCCCGCTTACTGATCATCATGGTTACATATCTCTACGAGGGTCGTAGGCCTTTCCGCCTTGCCAGCCGGCGGTGAAAGCTTCCAGCTCAGAGTCGGGTTTTTCCGGCAGCATAATTTTCAATTTCACCAGCTCGTCGCCGTGACTGCCGTCGCGGCGCAAAACTCCTTTGCCGCGCAGCCGCAGGACCGTTCCGGTATTGGATCCTTTTGGCACCGTCATCGTCACCGCGCCGCTCGGCGTCGGCACGTTGACGCGGGCGCCGAGGACGGCTTCGGACAGCGTCACCGGCAGATCGAGGTGGACATCGTTACCGTCGCGCGTAAACAAGGGGTGCGGTTTGATTGTGACCTCAACCAATGCGTCGCCTGGCTCACCTTCGCCGATGCCGGGGCGGCCCTTGCCGCGCAGCCGCAGGACCTGGCCATCATGGATGCCGGCAGGGATCGTCACGTCGAGTGTTCCCCCATCGGGTAATGTCAGCCGCTTGACCGCGCCCGTAACCGCATCGAGGAATTCGACCGGAAGATGGTAGCGCACATCCGCCCCGCGGGCGCGCACGTGAACGTTTCCCCGTCGCCTCAACAGTTCGGAGAGGATGTCGTCCGAATCGGCAAAATCCGCAAAGCCCGAATAGTTCTCGTAAGGATTGCCCGCCGGAGCTTCGGACGCGAAGTCCTTATAATAACGCTGCCGGGGCTTTTCGGCGCCGCTGGCGTCAATTTCCCCGCGGTCATATCGCGCTCTCTTGTCCGTATCGGAGAGCAGATCATACGCGGCCGAAACCTCCTTAAAGCGTTCCTCGGACTCTTTGTTACCCGGGTTGAGATCGGGGTGCAGTTTCTTGGCCAACCGGCGATACGCCTTCTGGATGGCGTCAGGCGAGGCGCTGCGCTCGACGCCGAGTACTTCATATGGGTCTTCCACTGCCGCCTCCGCGAGGAAAAAGATTCGCAACAAATGATGCCGCACCGCGTGATGACGGCTGTCGCAAAATCCTACCACATCCGCTGACTGTTCTGCGCCAATTCGATATTCTGTACGCAGCCAACCGACCGGATGCCTCACCAGACACAAAGACACGCGGCTCGAAGGTATGGAATTCAG